>NZ_CALHGC010000363.1 GCF_938029485.1 uncultured Treponema sp.
CCTCAACGTATCAAAGATACGCCTGCGGTTAATTTGTGCTCGCGCCTCGTATCTGTACCGTATATTTCAAAAGGCTTACGGAAGGGGTGCATCTACTTCGTTGAACAGTGTACATGGACGTACACTGTTCAACAGGCTATTTCAAAAGGCGGACGGAGAGTTAAATCAATATCTTCTTTGCAGCACCACCGTAATACTGATTACGCAATTCGTGTACCTGCTCGTCGCGGATGTAGTCGTCAAACGGCATCATGCGGTCGATTGTGCCACCGGGGGTAATTTCTACGATCCTGTTGGCAATCGATGATATAAACTCGTGGTCGTGCGAATTAAACAGCACTACGCCCGGGAAGGCGATAAGCGCTTCGTTCAAACTGGTGATTGCTTCCAAGTCGAGGTGATTGGTCGGCTCATCCATAATCAGCACATTGGCGTCGGAGAGCATGAGCTTACTGAGCATACAGCGTACCTTTTCCCCTCCCGAAAGCACCTTGACGGGTTTGAGCGACTCATCGCCGGTAAAAAGCATCCGTCCCAAAAAGCCGCGCACGTATGCTTCGTCCTGCTCGGTGGAAAACTGCCGCAGCCAGTCGGTAATGTTCAAATCGGTTTCAAAGTAGCTGGAATTATCCTTGGCTAAATAGGCATTCGTAACGGTTTGTCCCCAATACACATCCCCCGAATCGGCGGTTTTAATACCGGCAATAATATCGAAGAAAGCCGATTTTGAGTTATGTTCCTGCCCGACAAAGGCGATTTTGTCCGTGCGGTTTACCGTTAAGCTGAAATCCTTGAGCAGCGTAATACCCTTGCCGGAACCTTCTTCTTTAGATGTATAATTGAGCTTTTCTACGCGGACAACGTTGTTCCCGATTTCTCTATCCGGTTTAAAATGTACATACGGGAACTTCCGGGTGGTAACTTCCAGTTCTTCCAGCGCAAGTTTGTCGTATACTTTTTTACGGCTGGTAGCCTGACGGCTCTTTGCTGCGTTAGAAGCAAACCGCAGGATAAACTCCCGCAGATCTTTCATCTTTTCTTCGCGTTTTTTCTGCT
>NZ_CALHGC010000364.1 GCF_938029485.1 uncultured Treponema sp.
ATACCACGAATTACAGACTTTAAAAAGTACCTGGTTTATCTTGGACAGATATGACATTTTTTATAAAAGTTTTTTTAACAGCTTCAAGAAAGCCGGTATTAATGATGCTATCATAACAACATTGTAAATAATGAAAACCGGAAGAATTTTACGAATATTTTTTTTATTAAATACCAACATAGCTATACCTAGTATAAACAAAATAATTGCCACATAGCAAAACATTATTAGCTCTTTCATTGGTAAAGAGAGGTTAGCAAAATAAAACAATATCATTACAATTGCAGCTAATAACGCAAAAAAATATAATAGTATACCTAACTGATTTGCGACCGATTCAATATCATATTGTGCCTTTTCTTCATCCGGCATAGTATTGTACCCTGCTATTAAGTCGTATGCTTTTAATTCTCTAATTATAATACCGCCGCCGGCGAATGAAAGAAACATTAATAAGTAAGTAATCAAAATTAAGCGACAGTATACGAGTATTTAATGAACAAGTCCTCCCCGACTGCCGCTAAAATGCGATTGGCGGCATAGAAAAGCGTATCAGTACTGGCATAGTCTTGCACTCTTATCCATTTCCCCTTCAATATTCGCCAAAGTGTTTCTGCAATATTTAAATGAGGAGAGTACGGAGGTAGGTAAAAAAGAAACAGCCCTCTTTTCTCCCAAATCGGCCGTAATTCTTTTATCTTATGATTACGATGTACCGTTGCATTATCCAATACCACAAAAGTGTTTTTACGAACCTGAAAGGAGAGCACATCAAGAAATTCGATAACTTTCTCCGCTGTAATACTGTCGGTTGCGGTAAAACCTTTGTAATTATTTTGGCGGTCAATCATCCCAAATATATTGAGCCGTGCAGTTCGTCCTGATGCGATGTATACATCCTCATCCGGAAACTGCCAACCGTAGGGAACATACCCTTCGGTGCAAATGTGGCTTTCATCCGCATAATACAGGTCAATACGGCCTTCTGTCTGTTGTTGTTCAAGTTCTTGCAGCTTTTCATACTTGTATTGGTACAGCTGCGGCGAGGGCTTTCCCCTTGGGCGTTTTCTTATACGCTTATATCTTGCGCCAATGCGGACAAAAAACGTTTAAATGTTATATCACTTGCTCGTTTGCCTGTCGCTTGTTGCCATGCTTGTTTGGCTTTGCTCACGCTCTGTCTGTCTTGTTCGATTGCTAAACGCACCGCTTGTTCGTCTGAACAATCCATAATCGGTTTGCGACCGCGGCCGGGGCGTGTTTGCAAACCATCAATACCTTCTGTAAGGAAGCGTTTCACCCATGCATTCACCGATACAAAACTCATCTCGGTTTGTTCTCCTGCTTTTGCCGAAGAAAGACCTTTTCCTTTCAGAAGAACAGCACGACAGCGCATACGAAAACAATGGCTTGTCCCATTACGAAACCCATTTTCCAACTCTGCATACTGTTCCGGCGTTAACTTTAATTTCTTTATTTTTCCCATATACTATCATACTATAACAGGAATATCGATTTAATGAAAAGAATTACTGGATTTCTGTATAAACTAATTTTGATTACTTACTTATTTCTACAATTTTAAAATATGTTAGTGGAACGATTTT
>NZ_CALHGC010000365.1 GCF_938029485.1 uncultured Treponema sp.
CTTTCTTGTCGCTGAGGTCGTCAAGCGAGAAGCCCAGGCGGCAATCATGATACGGCGCAAAAGACTCGGATTATTGCCGTTACTAGCGGCAAAGGCGGAGTAGGAAAGACTAACGTTGCAACCAATATGGGTATTGCGTATGCGCAGATGGGGAAGAAGGTTATCGTTCTTGATGCCGATCTCGGACTCGCGAATGTCAACGTCATTATGAATGTTATTCCGCAGTATAATTTGTATCATGTTATTAAAAAGCAAAAGAAATTATCGGAAATTATTATCGACACCGAATACGGCATTAAATTGATCGTCGGCGCTTCCGGCTTTGCAAAGATTGCGAATATGGCAGAAGCGGAACGCAATGAATTTATTAACGAAATGTATACGCTTTCCGATGTCGATATCATTATCATCGATACAAGCGCCGGCGTATCCAAGAACGTCCTGAGTTTCGTCGCTGCCGCCGATGAGGTTGTTATTATTACGACCTCCGAGCCGACCGCGATTACCGATGCGTACGGGATCATAAAGGTGATTGCAACGGAGGTTGATAACATGAATCTCAACCTCAAGATGATTATCAATCGAGTTGATTCGGCGATGGAGGGTAAGCGGATTGCCGACCGGATGATCAACATTGCCGCACAGTTTTTAAATCTTAAAATTGAATATCTCGGATTTATCTATAATGATCCTTTGGTAACAAAAGCCGTTTTAAAACAAAAGCCTTTTATTATTGCCGAACCCAACGGTAAAGCGGCAAGCTGTTTAAAACATATCGTATCCCGTATGGAAAAAACCGAAATTCCCGAAACTGACGGCGGCGGTTTTGCTCGCTTTATAAAAAAATTATTCGGACGCAGTTGGGAAACGGAGTAACACTTATATGACGATGGCTGCGCGGTTTAGGGCAGTGTTTTTCGATAAAAAATTTTTAACGACGTTATTTACCATCGCCCTTCCGATTATGCTGCAAAATTTCCTCAGAGCCTTTGTCAATATCCTAGATACGGTGATGATCGGCAAGCTCGGTACCATAGAGCTTGCGGCCGTCGGCTTGGGGAATCAACTCTTTTTTTTGCTTAGTCTGATTCTTTACGGTATCGGATCGGGCAGTATGGTATTTACGGCGCAGTTTTGGGGCAAAAAAGATTTTAAAGGATTGCAGAAAACACTCGGTATTTCTATGACGGTGTCCGTATCGTTTGCCGTTTTGTTTACGGTTTGCTGTCTGACTATGCCGAAAGAGATACTGTCGTTGTATACAAAAGACAGCGCTGTAATTGAAACCGGCGTGCAATACTTGAGATTGTCGGCGCTTTGTTTTCTGCCCTTTGCGGTAAATTTTATGCTGATGCTTACGCTGCGCTCCATCGAAAAGGTGAAGGTTGCAGTCGGCGCAACATCGGTTTCTTTGATTGTCAATATCGTACTGAATGCCGTGTTAATTTTCGGCTTATTCGGCGCTCCCGTACTGGGTGTGCGCGGAGCGGCTATCGCTACCGTTGCCGCCCGCTTTGTCGAACTCTGTATTACCTTTACGGTAACGAAGTGCCGGAAATATCCCGTTTTAGGCACACTTAAAACTCATTTCGGTTTTGACGCCAAATTCTTAAAAGTGTATTTTTTAATCGTACTGCCGGTACTGTTAAACGAAACGCTGTGGTCTTTCGGTATTACGTTCCATCATAAAATTTTTGCGAGTATCGACACGTTTTCCTATGCCGCTTTTAATATTACCAACACCATTTCGCAGCTGACATGGGTTATCTTTATCGGGTTCGGAAACGGCATCAGTGTTTTAATCGGAAAAAAAATAGGCGAAAAACACGATGGTGAAGCGCGGCAATATGCTTCTAAAGTATTGTTGTTTATTCCAATCGTTGCGATGTTTATCGGCGCGGCGCTTATCCCTATTTCATATCTTGTGCCCTTCATCTTTAATGTGGAACCGATTGTCTTGTCAACGGTTAAAAAACTCTTTATCGTCTTAGCTTGCTGTTATCCGCTTAAAGCGTGCAATATGTGTATTTTGATCGGCCTTGTCCGCGCAGGCGGTGACACCCGATTCGGCATGATCTGCGATACCTTTATTATGTGGCTGATCGCTATTCCGCTTGCCTATTCCGTATCGCTTTATACCGCGCTTCCGCCGTGGGTTATCTATATGTGTCTTTT
Source organism: uncultured Treponema sp. (assembly GCF_938029485.1). GTDB lineage: Bacteria > Spirochaetota > Spirochaetia > Treponematales > Treponemataceae > Treponema. The sequence goes on from NZ_CALHGC010000365.1 coordinate 2,176, forward strand.
CAGCGAGGAACCGCTCAAGCTGCTCTTGGGACTTTGGCGGATTAAATCCGGTAAATGGCTCCACTCTGTCACCGACTAACCATTCCTTTTGAAAATAGCAAGGCATCTACTGCGTCGTACGGCAAAAAAGTGTCCTCAACGTATCAAAGATACGCCTGCGGTACTTTTTTGCCTATCTCCTTGTATCTCCCTCGTTCTTTTCAAAAGGCTTACGGAAGGGTAAACGCATCAGACAGATAAATATAGATCGCAAAATCAGGAGGTTGGGCAAGCATTTGAACCGCGAAGAGGTTCAACTCTGCTTGAACAGCCTCCTGATTTTGCGGGGTTATCAACAAAACGTCTGATGCGTTTACCCTGGATTGTCATATTTGTCCTGCTATGATATTCTTTACCGTATGAAAGATATGCGCCGAACAATTCTTTTTTTGCTTTCCTTTTTTTTCATAGCGATTTCCGGTTTTGCAGATCCGTTGACGGAGGGAATTTATACTCGTGAGCGGCTGATGCAAGCGTATCGCGATGAAATAGCGAAAGCCTCTTCAAATGAAATCGCGGCGAGCGAAGTCGGCGAATGGTATGACATTATCGAAACATCTCTTTTTATGCTGATACGCAGAACCGAACTTTTTCGCGGTACGATGCGCTTAATTATAACCGATCGGCAAAATGCACGTTGTATGCTGTATCCCGACGGGACGGTTCTTGTAAGTACCGGCCTTTTGGATTATATCGATTCGATTCTTTTTATGGATACATCCGGTTCTGCGCGTAGAATACGGAATTTTAACAACGAGCGGGAGAATTTTTTTGCTCCTATTGCCGCCGTGTGTGCGGCGCAGTTTGCGCTCAATTATTACGGCACCGCTAAAAATACAACGCTTTCTCCGGAGAAAGTATATACCATCGATATAATGGCCAGCGTATTGCTTACTATCGCCGGTTATCCTCAAGGATTATTGGAGAGATGGCTTGATCGGCTGACTTCTATTCAGAGTGATACGGAAGCTGCCAAAGTCTTTGCCTCATTTTTAACCGGTTCTATAAAACCGGACGCACGGTTTGAACAGCTAAATAGTAACGGAGAAGAAGTTACGCATCTCTACGAAGGAATTTCCGGAGTACTGTTTGCGCTGCAAAACCGCAGGGGAACTACCGATGCACATACCGTGTTGGATAATTTGTTACAGCTGTTTCCGCAAAGTCTTTACATCAATCGGATGAATGCCTTGGTTGCCCATCAGGCATGGTTGAACAGCCTTGATAAGCGGTATACGGAGCTGGCAACGATTCTTCCTGCAGCAGTGTACGATAACGCATCGGTTTTTGCATTTTTTCAGTCGGCGGACTTTATGTTTGAAAATGATGACGATGAACAGTCCGATTACTTTTCAAAGACAATGCCGACACGGAGTAACGGCGCCCTATATGAGCAGGCAAAAAAAGCATACAGCGATTACCTTACAATGATATACGAGGCGGGAATCGCCTCGAGTTATGCGTATTTGCTTGCATCCTCTCCGCTGACTCATGAACGAAATGCGGTGTTCAGTATTGCGGAACAAGCCGATCTTTTTCATACAGGAGCCGATGATACGACAGCACGGGCAAACTATGCCGCATTGTTGTATCTGATAAGGAAAGACTATACCAAGGCGCAGCAGTTGCTTGCCGACTGTTTGCATTCGGCAGTCCGAAAAACAACCGGTAAAGTGTTGTTTTTGACGACAGGGTTCCCTGCCGATGAACGACTGCTCCGTTGCAATTATTTTCGTATTCTTAAAAAAATGAACGATAAAGTCGGCGCTGCACAAGAGAGACAATGGTTGGCCGGTATCCTCAAAGAACCCGATACGGTTGTTCCGATTATCCTTCGTAATGTCTCCGTCGGCGATACGGTTGATAAGTTATTAGGCGCATGGAACAGGCCGTCCGGCATTATTTACAATTATTACAGCGAACGGTGGTTGTATCGTTCGTTTAACACCGAACTGATCATCCGTTCCAAAGACGGAGATGGGACTATTCTCCAAATGAGTGTCGGCTTTCCCTCATCGTTAACGCTCTTTAACGAAATCCGTACCGGCGATTCCCGCGAGGTTCTCGAAACAGTATGCGGAAAGGCAGCGTACCGCAGCGGGGATGCATTGATGTACCATTGGCAAGGAAATCTTTTACAGGTGATATACGGGAATAATAAAATACGGAATATTACAATGCGGAACATAAATGAAAAAAGGTAATCTCGTTCTCTATAAGCATCAACCGGCGCTTATTACCGATGTACAGGACGATAAATTTGAAATTACGCTGGAATCCGGCATAAAAAAAGTACGTGAAAAAGATATTGTGCTGCTCCATGACGGAGAATGCCGGAGTATTAAAGCTGCAATCGATGCTGAAGTTCCTGCTGCGGATTTCGGTGAAGGGGCGGACTTCTTTGAAGGAGAAACGCCGTCCTTTGCCGAACTTGTGGAATTGCTGTGGGGCACGTATACGGCGGAACAAAGCTGGAAGCTCTGGCAAACGCTTTGCGCTTCACCCTATTTTGTCTGTACTTCGCCTGCAGAGCCGATCGGTATCCGCAGTCAAGCGGAAATAGAGCGGCTCAATCAAAAAGAGGCGGAAAAAGCTCAAATCGAAAAATTGAGGCAGGACTTTATCGCAGCTCTTCGCGTCTGTATGCAGGGAAAACCGTTTACCGAAAGTAAAGAATTATACACACCGTTTTTTCAAGAATTGGAATCGCTTGCGCTGGGGAGTTCTTCCGCTTCCAAAATATTAAAAGATGCAAAACTGGAGCAAACCCCCGAACAGGCGCACGATATCCTGCTAAAAACGGGTTTTTGGCCTATAGAAAAAAATCCGTATCCGGCGCGCTTCGGTCATTCGCTCCATTCGTCAAAGGCTGATATTCCGGAGCCTGTGTTTCCGGCCGCGCCGCTCGATTTAACGGCAATCCCCGCGTATGCAATCGATAATCCCGGCAGTACCGATCCCGACGATGCAATTTCTTTTGACGGTACTTATCTGTGGATTCATATCGCAAACCCTGCTGACACCATTCATGCGGATACACAAAGCGATGCCGATGCCTGCGCTCGCGGCGCAACTTTATACACTCCTGAGGGAGCTGCCCGGATGCTCGGCGAAAAAGCGGTTGACTATTTTGCCCTCGGATTAAGACCCGTGTCGTATGCGCTTTCTTTTAAACTACTCCTCGGTGCGGACGGCTGTATCGAAGAAGTGTCTATTCATCGTACTAAACTTTCGGTTATCAGAATGACGTACGAAGAAGCGGACGCACAAAAGGATTTGCCTGCCTTAGCGCCGCTTTTTGCTATTGCAGAGAAAAACCGCATCAGGCGGGAAAACGCAGGCGCCGTATCCATCGATTTTCCCGAAGTGTTTATTACACTGGCGGAGCAGGACGGCATAAAACGGGCGCAGGTTCAGCCTGTTGTCCGGACTGAAGCCGCTGCGATGATTAAGGAGATGATGCTTCTTGCGGGAGAGGCCGCCGCCCGTTTTGCGTTTCAGCACAGCATTCCGTTTCAGTACATCAGTCAGGAAGCGCCCGAATTACCGAATAAGCTGCCGTCCGGCCTTGCAGGGGAATACCGGAAGCGGCGCGCCATGCGTCCGCGCAGCGTGGGCACCATTCCGTCGATGCACGCTGCGCTCGGGCTTGCGATGTACGGACAGGTAACAAGCCCGCTCCGCCGCTACGGGGATTTGGTTAGCCATCGCCAGCTGTTAAACTATATTGACGGTAAACCGCTGACGCCTGCGGCGGATCTTATTCTCAAAATAGCGGCGGGGGATGTGGCGGGGCGCGCCTGCGTTTCTGCGGAACGGGCATCCCGTCAGCATTGGACGCTCGTTTATTTGCTACAAAACCCCGAATGGCGCGGCACGGCTGTGGTGCTGGAGACGGCGGGCAAAAAAGCCCGTATCTTTATTCCGTCTCTTGGATATGAAGGCGATATGACGCTTGACGCCGAAGCTGAGTTAAATCAGGAGCTGACCGTAAAGGTGCGCCGCATCCGCCTTGCTTATCTGCAAGCTTCTTTTGAACAGGTATAACTGAACAGGCATAACGCAAAAAACTAATTGACCGGTTGCTCCGAATATTGACATCTTACGGTTATCAAATAATAATAGCCGATTAAGGAGACTTTGAAATGAAAAAATTAAATAAGATGGTTTTGTTCGCCGTGCTTGGTATGATGCAGATTGTATCATGTGCAAAAAATGGAGGGCAAAGCACGGAAAACAGTCCGTCCGGCGGAACGCAAAAAGCCGTTCAGTCTGATGTAAAACAAGAATCTGCGTCCGGTTCCGGGAATACCGCAGGCGTAAGCGGGGTCGTTTATGTGAATAATGCAGGACTGTATACCGAAAACGATGAAGGAAAAATGAAATGGGCTGCCGAAGCCACGTTAGGCGATAAGGCATTATATCTGGGTGAAAAAAAAGAAGCCGTAAGAACCGACGGTCAGAAGCGGACATTTTTTCATATTGAACTTAACGGACAGGCGTATTGGATCCAAGAGTATTCTTATGAACCGGATACCGTAGCGGCTTTTATTTCAGGACAAGACGTCGTGCTGTATAAATCGGAATCTCTTGCCGCTATGACCGATGAGTTTATTCCGCGTTATGCGATTGTTGCGGTATATAATGACAGTCTCGAAAAGACAGACAGTAAATTTATAAAAATTGCAGCGTATAATTCGGAATTGGTTACTTCATGGAGCATTAAAGATAAATATGTAAAAAGAGATGCCGTAGAAACGGATGAAATGAGTGTTTCTGCTATGATTCTTGCTCAGGTCGCGATGGAATCGAAGAACGATACGATACGGGGAGAGCTTTTTCAAAATGCGGTTGAGATAGGCTCACCTTACAGCGATACCATTGCGGTTTTGCAGTCTCTTTCGGAAATTATGATAAAGGAAGATAATTTTATGAAAGAGCTTACTACCGAAAAAATCAATGAAAAAGTTACGGCTATCGACGATATCAATCTTTTAAGCATTCCTGATGAAAACGATTCACGAACCGTGAATATGCTCAAAGCGGGAACAGCGGCAACCGCTACCCGTAAATATGTCAAGCAGAATGCGGATTCGGAAAATGCAGTTGAATGGCTCTACATTCAAAATAAACAGAAAAAGGGCTGGGTTCAAGCGGATTCGGTGAAAATTCAAAACGGACAATAGTTCATCATCATTCATGTGCAGGAAGCGGGCGTCAAAATGGAACGACGCCCGCTTCGCAGAGATAATTCCATTTCGCAATCTTTCCAAAATCCTAAAAGACAGGTATACTAAAGAAGATAATCAGGGTAACCGCACTAAAAATGTTTCAAGCGGTTACCTTCCATTTGTGCAAAATTTTGAATAAAATTTTGCACCATTTTTTTAGAGAAAGGGTAAACGCATCAGACAGAGCAGATCAGAATCGCAGAATAATTGAGGTTGTGAGACCATTTGAACCATCTTCAACGGTTGTACATCCGTGTACAACCGTTGAAGGCGAGTTTTGTGTGTGCACAAAACATCGCTGCTGCATGGAACCACTGCCATCCTTGGCAGTTCTGGTTGAACAGCCTCCATTATTCTGCGGGGATATCAGCAAAACGTCTGATGCGTTTACCCTGCAGCCACTCAAGGAGTATAGATATGGCGATGCAAAAACAGTATGCCCGTGAATTGATGCAGTTTATCGACAAAAGCCCGTCGGTGTATCATGTGATTGAAAATGCCGGTAAAAAGCTTGAAGCTGCCGGTTTTACCCGTCTTGACCTTTCGGATGCCTTTCATTTAAAGCCTGCAGGAAGATATTTTGTAACCGCAAACGGCAGCGCTCTTATTGCATGGCAAATGAGCCGCGGGAAGAAAGCGCGGGGGGTTAAGCTTGTCGGTAGTCATAGCGACTCCCCCTGTTTGCGGATAAAGCCTCATCCCGAAGTAACGGTGCAGGATCATTATCTCAAGCTGAACACCGAAGTATACGGCGGGGCAATTCTTTCAACATGGTTTGACCGGCCGCTTTCTGCAGCGGGACGTGTCATTGTGCGAACTGACGATCCTCTTGCACCAAAGGATATGCTGGTTTCGTTTAAAGGCTCACCCCTCATCATCCCGAACCTCGCCATCCACATGAACCGTGAGGTAAACGACGGATATAAAATCGAACGTCAAAAAGACGTGCTGCCCTTGCTCGGCATCATCAATAAAAAGTTTGAAAAAGACGGCTATCTGGTCAGGCTGTTGGCGAAGCAGCTGGGTGTGTCTGCGGATTCAATCCTCGATTTTGATCTCTATTTGTACGATACGCAGCCGGGAAGTTTCTGCGGTCTTTCCGATGAGTTTTTTTCAACGGGAAAAATCGACAACCTCGGTATGGCCTACGCCTCTTTGGATGCATTGATTGCGCAGGATGTTCCGCTGGACTATGTAAAAGCCGCCTGTATCTTTGATAACGAAGAAGTCGGCTCGGAAACAATGCAGGGCGCCGGAAGTCCATTCCTTGCGGATACGCTTAAGCGGATTACGGTTGCTCAGTGCGAGGCAGGTGAGCAGTGGTTTGAACTGTTCCAACAGCAGCTAAGCCGGTCTTTTCTTATTTCCGCGGATCAGGCGCATGCTTACCATCCCAACTATCCCGAAAAAAACGATATTACCAACTTCCCGCTTGTAAACGGCGGACCGGTGGTAAAACTTGCCGCATCGATGAGCTATGCAAGTGATGGAATTTCGGCAGGGATATTCAAAGATCTCTGCGCAAGAGCCGGAGTTCCGTGCCAAAACTTTGTCAACCGTTCCGATATAAAAGGCGGTTCAACTATCGGGCCGATTACGACAACTAATTTGATGATTAAAACGGTCGATATCGGCAATCCTATTTTATCGATGCATTCTATCCGCGAGCTTGGCGGCGTTGCGGATCAGGCGTATATCACGCAAGTATTTAATCAGTATTACAAAGAATAATCCGGCTCCTTGCATCCGGCGGGAACTTCTAAGGAGAATGCCGAAAAAGCAACCGGCTTTTGAGGCGCCCCCTCTACGGAGCTTCCTTAAGATATATGCTAAAAATGCCGAAATTACAAGAGAAAGGGGCTTTTGTGCGCGTTTATGCCGAATTTAAATGAAATTACTAAGTTTAGAGAAGAACTGAAAAATATTGCTCACGAAGATCAAATAACCGCTCGGTGGGGCGAACGGGTCTATGACGAACTTCCCCTGCCGGATCCGGCGGAAGTTCCCGACATCGATCTTGATGCTTTGCTGCCGGCAGAGGCGGAAAAACCTGCCGATGGGGGCGGTAATCCGTCCGAAGCTCCTAAAACCGAACCTGTATCGGAAAAACTTACGGAGTCTGCTTCCGATATGTTTGATACGGTACCGGTAACGGATGCCCCCGATATATCGATGGATACCCCTTTCCCCACCGCTCCCGGTAATAGCGGTAGTGATCCTTTTGTAAGCTCCGGCGCAGATAACTCAACAGGCACTGCACCCGTTCACGAAGATGCCGCAAGCGTTCCTACAGGTAATACGGGTATGGCCGAACACTCCCAATCCGACCGGCCGGGCGCTGAGTCCGATAACCCCGAGCTTGTTTCGGGTGATGCGTATCCCGTTGATGAAGAAGGTATGCCCGATATCTCCGACATGGATGCGTTCCTTTCCTCCTTTAATTTTGACGATATGTCCGGAGACGATGCGGGGGCATCCGATACGGCTGACTCTGAAACTTCCGGGCAGATGCCGGACGGAGACGGCAATTCTTTTGACTTTGATACCGATTTTGACGATACGGATGTTAATGCCGATACGGATGTTTTCGACGGTTTAGGCGAATTGAGCAAACTCGATGCCGGTGAGTCCGAACTATCTGCCGACGACGTTCCGAATGATGTACCGGAACTTTCCAATGTAGGTGAACCTTCCGGGGAGCTGCATGACGATGCCGCTTCGTCCGGCGATGACGGCGATCCGTTTAATTTTAACGATATGCTTTCCTCCTTCGATTCCGATCTGGAACCGATAAAAGTGAATGAACGCACGGAAACAGATGATACGGTTCCTGAAGATGTGGAAACCTTGGATGAACACGATGAGGTTCCGGCAGATGATACGCTCCATGAAGAACGCACCATCCCCGATATTACTATTCCCGACATCGATTTATCGGCTTTAAATTCTTTCTCCGATGATATTTCCCGTGATTCCGAAGACTCCGCCGCTTTGAATATGGATGAAAATGAGGAGACGGCGCAATTTCCCGTATCCAATGAAACATCAGCATTCGAAACCCCCGCCGCTTCCGATACTGCCGCCGGCGATTCCGATACATCGGATAATTTGGAAAATATGGACGAGCTTTTACTCCTTTCCGAAAATAGGGACGATCCTGAAGCCGAATCGACGGATGACGGTGCAGATGCGTCGGCGTTTGAATTTAGTATGGATGCTCCGGATTCAAACCCGCTCGAAATTCCAACGATTTCCGGTATCGATACCGGTTTTGACGGTATCGATGTACCGGATCATACGACCGATGCCTTTTTTGCTCAGCAAGAAA
>NZ_CALHGC010000366.1 GCF_938029485.1 uncultured Treponema sp.
GAAAAAAACTCCCGTTCATCTTGTTCATTTGTTGCTTCCAATACAAAATTATATTCCTCGCCTGTGGAAAGCCTAAAACGCCCATTGCTGTCATAGCCATCCCAGATGATGTTTTGAGTATCTTTAATATCGGTTTCATACAACTGTTTATCTTCATGTATAACTTTTAGAACCGCCGTTTTTACCGTATATTTGCGATTTAATTTCAGGTTAAACACACCGTTTAAAAATGAACAGGTAAGTGCAGAATGCTCCGGCATTTCTGCTTTTCCATAAAAACCGGAACGGGTATCAGCTCTTTCATAAGAAACAGTACACCGTTCGTTTTGTTTTAATTCATTTCCTGCATCGTCTTCGCATAACAGAACAACAGTATATGTTCCATCTTTAACTTTTTCTTTAGTTATTTTTGAAATACCGTTCCATTCAAAACGCTTGCAATAAACGGCATCATTTGAACTAAATACATCGCTAAAATGCTCTACCCCATCTGCATCATAAACAGCTGTTTTCCAAATCTTTGATTGAGCACCGATTCCGGCATAGAAAAATGGTTTTACCGTACCGTCCGTTTTGAAAACGACCCCTCCATTTCCAATAATGGAAAGATGAAACGGATAATTTTCCACCTTAAATGGAATACGGACTTCCTTTCTATTTCCTGCACAGTCTTGAGCGATTAGTGTAAGCTCATGCGCCCCTAAGGAAAGAGAAGCGTAATCGGAATACTGCAAGGGAACAGCAGGAGGGAACGGCCTTTCTTCTCCATAAGGACATTCCTCTTTATATATATATTCTCTGTCATCAAGCATTACTTCCCAGATATGAGCCTTCTCAGCTCTATTTTTTAGCGATAAAGCTAAATACTCCTGCTTATTTTTATATACTGTTCCGGGTATAAGTATGCAATCATTATTTGTTATAGACGGAGCCTTTGTATCAACAATTATACGGTATATATATTCATTTGTAATGGTTTTATTTTTTCTATCCGTTTCATGTAAATGAAGCTCATAAACGCCATCACTTACAAAACCATAACTCTCTTTACCCGCCCGTTTATACGTCCATTCCATTTCAACACGGTCTGGCCGGATATAATCTTCTATCGTAGTAAAAAACTTTTCCCTTATTTCAATTTCCGCTACCGGACGAGGAGCTTCTTCACTGCCGTATACGGGTATATTATATTTATTCAAAATGAAGTAGGTATAGGCAAATTTTTTTAAATCCGCATTCCGTGTTATCACCAGCGGAGGCGAAGTTTTAGGATTTTTATAAAATTCATTCCGTTCTGCCGACAAATAACAAAGAGATGCCAGCAGAAAGAAAAATATGCCATACTGTTTTTTACTCATAGTTTTTTGCCATATTTTGAAATTCGATACGTTTTGCATTTTTCAAAAGAGTTAAAGGCTTTACTCCTTTGTCATTCGGCGCATATACATCACAATCGTTTTCTAAAAGATATTTAACGATGGCAATATCTTCATTTTTGATTGCAATATGCAAAAGTGTATTTCCAAAACTGTCGCCACCAGTTAAATAAGCTCCATTTATATGTAAAAATTTCAACAAGTCAGCATCATGGCGGAAAACAGCAATCATCACAGCATTTATTCCCGCTGTGTCTTTTTGATTAATATTTGCACCAGCCGCTAATAAAGCTTTGATAATAGATATATCACCTCTATCTACCGCATATAGTAGAGACAGTTGCCCATGTATATTTTTATAATTCGTATTAACGCCGTATGAAAGCAAAAGATTAATAATTGCATTATTTCCGGTTGCAAGCGCATAAAAAAGCGCATTATTACCGTTAATATCCTTTTCGTTTACATTTTCTCCGCTTTTAAGCAGCTTATTAACAGCACCATAATCTTGATGCTTCACCGCTTTTAGAAATTCCGAATCGGGGACCCCCAGTATAACATTATACGAATAGACGTCTTGTGTTACTGTAATGGCTTGAGCATGATTTTGTGATTTCTCAACTTTTTTATTCAATGGCTCAATTTTTTGTCCAGGTTTATTTCCCGAAATATCAAGCGGTTTCTCAGGTTTTACAATTTGAGTTTCCGCCGATTTTTTAGGTTCTGCAACTTGAGGATTAACAGGTTGTTCTTTAGGAAAACCGAATAAGAGGCGGATTTTTTCATTGCGGGAACTCTTAGCATAATCTGCGGCAGTTTTTTTGCTATTATCCGGTATCGTCTTATCTGCTCCGGCGGAAAGCAGTTTTTCTACAATTTCAGGACTTTCAAATAAAACCGCTGTATGGAGCAAAGTCCTACCGGAAGCATCCTGTCTATTTATAATACGCTTCATCCGCGCCGGAGTTGTGTTATCGATAAGATAGGAAAGCTCCGATGCTTTATTCTCGTTCACATACCGTATCAAGTCTCCATATTTTTTTGTTGTCGTACAGGAAAACAGCATGGCAACAAAGAGTAAATAGAATATTTTTTTCATACATAACCCTTTCTAATCCAGTATTTCATCTAATACTTTCTGTGCATAGCTATTTTTATATGTTTCGATATACCATCTTATATCCCGCTTCTTTTCATCTTTAGCGGTTATTAAAATAGCAGGATCATAAGCGCGCATGATAACCCCTATCATTTCCTCTGATTTACGTTTTTCAATAGCCCAAAACAAAACAGGCTGACCATTTCCATTTTTCTTATAAAGATCAAATCCGTTATATCCTGAAAGAATACTCCGCACAATAGCTATATTGCCGCTTGACACAGCAAGCATAAACGCATTATTCCCATCCCTATCAGCTTGATCCCAATTTACATTCCTTAAATCTGCCAATATTTTAAAAGCAACGACCTTACCGTTTTTTGCTGCATACATCATGGCATTACAGTTTGAATTATCAACCGCTTTAGGATTAGCGTTAGTCTTTTTTAACAAATATATAAGAGCATTATCATTGTCATTATCTACAGCATACATCAGCACTGTTTTACCGGCTTCATCCCTATCATTCACATTAGCGCCATAGCTTATCAAATCCTTAAGCAGCATATCATTTTCACAATGCTTCACTGCAAACATTAAGGCATTTTGTTCTGCATTGTTTTTAAATGAAAGATTAGCGCCTTTTTCTAAAAGGAATTTTACACCTTCACGCCACTCTTTTTCACATGCAATCATCAATGCGGTTTTATCGCTATTTGTTTCCGTATAATTCAAATTGGCATCGTCATATACTGCTTCCCGCAATCCATTGATATCTTGATCGCGGGCTGCCGTTATCAATCGTTTATTTACAGCATCTTGATAACTTTCGCCCCATATCGCCGAAACAGCCAGTAATAAAAAAACGATACACAAAGCAATATTTTTTTTCATAGAATCCTCCATAGATTTTATAAAAAGCGCACTTCCAGTGTAAAAAAAAAAAACAAATGTCAAGCCCCCGTGTTGCATCACGTTAAATCTAACCGAAAAAGAAACGGTGCATCACGTAAAAATCTCTGTGTTAAAAGCGGCACTTAAGTAGCGTGCCGCTTTTAACATCGATTTTTCTCTCGAAAACTCGCGTATATACATGTGCGCTCACGCGCACCAATACGGCATTTTCGGAAGTTGATACTTCCTGTAATGCCGTATTTTAAGGAATCCAAAATAGAAGTCCTAAGGAAGGGCACAATGGGGTTAGACATGAAAACAAAAAAGAAATTGAGCGGAGAAATGGCCAAACGGTATTGTACGGCAGGAAAGAAGCAAAAGACGAAAATCTTCGATGAGTTTATTTTCAGCTGCTAAAATGGCGCAGCTGAAAAACACGCCACGTTTGCACTTTGTGCAAACTCGCTTATTATCGTGTGCGCTTTTCGCGCACCAATGCAACAGTTTCCAAAATTCATATTTTGTTCAACTGTTGCATTTTAAGGATGAGTTCATCGCGAGAACCGGTTACAATCGAAAGTATGCCATTCACGTTCTAAAAAACAGTGCATACGTAAAAGTCACGCACTTTAACAATGCCGCAAAAAAGAGTGTACAGATCATTACAAAAACACGCAAAAAACGAATCTGTAGGATGGAAGTTGTCTAAGAATGTACTTCCTTGTACATTCTTAGACGACGAGATGATATGTTTTTAATCACCGGTAAATGTGGTACTCTTATCTGACGGGATAAGGGGGCAGGCAGCAGGTTGACGCAAAACGTGAGGAAATCTTGAATAAAGAGGAACCTCGTAAGCAAGATTAACCTAAACCTGCTGCCGTAAATCAAAGTGCGGCCGCACCTCGTAGGTGC
>NZ_CALHGC010000367.1 GCF_938029485.1 uncultured Treponema sp.
ACTTTAGCATTTTTTCTTCTTTTTTAATACCTTCACTCAAAAATTGATTTCCGTGTTTTGAAATATACAGCACATCTACTGCGTTGCCACGCAAATTCCAATCCTCAACGTATCATAGATACGCCTGCGGTTGGAATTTGCGTGGCGCCTTGTATCTGCGCCGTCTATTTCAAAAGGCTTACGGAGGGAGGCAAAAAAAACAAGGCAAACGCTTTAATCGATCCTGATGTTTTTTACAAATGCGGTAAAGTTTTGCTGAGCTTTGTTTACCTGCTCAACTGCTGCGGTTATATCGGGCTTTAGATTGTCTAGTTCGCTTTCAAGGTTGAGCAGCTTTGTTAAGAACGCTCTGCCTTGCTGACTTTCCGAGCCGACCGCTTCAAGGTTTCTGCGTACACGGTCTTGCTCTTTGCCGATTTCCGTCTGGCGATCCTGCAAAGCTTTGAGCGAACGCTCCGCTGCGGTAACCTTGTCTTTCTCCGTTATAATCGAGGCAAATACCTTCCGTATCTTTTCGGGGATTTCGGAATCGGTTGTATACGAAACAAACGTATTTGAATTCATATCGAGTATCTTCTGACTTGATTGGTAGACCCGTGTTTCTTCTACTTTTAACTCGGTACCGGTATTAGCGGCAGCTGTAAGTTTAAATCGATATTTGTTCGCGGTTGTTTCCATAAGGGCTTGTTGGGCTGTCAGTTCATACCCTGTATTCTTTGTGTGTTCGACGATAACCGTCCGCTTTTTTTTGTCGGCGTTTTTTATCAGGTACGTTGTGCTTTGAACTTGGCGGTACGATGTCGTCATAATTCCGTCAGCCAGTTTTACGGTTTCGATCGTACGTGCGGAATCTCCCCGCCGTGAACCGGTCACTTCAATATCGTCTCCGTAGGCAATCAGACGTTTTTCAGCTTCGGGTAAAAACTCCAAAAGAGCATCGCCTGCATATTCACCCCCGTCAAGAACCGTAATGGGGCCGGCAGGAAGTTTTAAGCCTGATGTGTTTTCAATACTGATACAGAACTTAGGATTAACACGTTCGTTGTATGAAATGGATGAAAATACCGAATACTTTTCCGCAGGAAGAGATGCAAGGGTGAGGGGAATCATCATGCTTTGCTGCCGCTCAAGCGTTATCGGTTTTGACGGCGTAAAGGCAAACATTTCTCCCGCATTACCGGCTTCGGCCTGATTTTCAAAATAGGCGGAAGCGTTTTTTTCCTGTAAGTCATCATAAGGCGTTTCAGGTAAATTTGCTTCCATTGCAAATGGTAGAGGCGACCGTTTAGCCATCGCCGACCGTTTTTCCGCAAGCGGCATCGATCCGGCATATTCGACAGCTCTATCGGCTGAATCAAAGGTTTCCGCTTCGGCGGTTTGTGCAATCGCAAGCGGCATCTCCGGGCGATACGTATAGTAGGGGGCATAGAGATTTTGCGTAAAACCGACCGGTCTCCCCGTTGTGAGGGTAAGCGTAATATTCTTCCAGTCAAGGTCGGTTGAATTGTCGATAATCGCCCATGCCTGAAACGCCGCCTTATCGGTACCCATATCGAGCCGATAGCTTGCTTTCCATACCGGCGCTTCCATAACGTAAGAAAGTCCGATCTTCCGCTCACCTTGCGCATCGATTTTAATGTCCAGTTTTTTGCGGTTTTCTGCCGAAGCGTCAAGGATCAGCGCTAAGGCCGTATTCAAATCTTCATTCCGTTTCTCATCGGTAAATTTGAAAGACTGAATATCCGAAAAGGCGATAATGCGGATGCCGTCCTTTGCTGCAAGCGAAATAAAAAAAGAGTCCGTTTCTTTTGAACTGTTTTTATCGACGCTTAAAATCTTTCCGGTAATTTGATGAGGAGTGAACAGTTCCACCTCCGCACCTTTTTGCGCTTTTAAGATATCGTACAGCGTCGAGGCGGCGGAAAGGTCTATTTTTAAGCTTTCCAATGTTTTGCGCAGCGTATCCTCGGATTGATAATTGACCGTCAAATTTTTTGCGCTGGGATCCGTTACGACAAGAGATTTGAGCACGTCGTTAATTTGAGCGGGAGAAAACAGAAGTTCAATATCCCCCGAACCCGATACCGTCCCTTCGTGAACATAATGGGCGACACCGGACGAATACAGGGTTACCTTTTTAAGCGGAATGTCGTCTCCGTTAAAGTTTTCGATCGGATTGGCTGCGGCGCCTGCAACACAAATCGCGGATAAAATCGTAAAAATCATATTCTTCATTAAAGCTCCCTTACTCATATCCTGATTATACTAACCGATAGGGAAAAAAGGAAGGGCTGATAAATCTTCAGGGCATACGCATCAGATTTCTCTTGGATATCGCCGTAAAATAAATAGGCTGTTCAACCAGAATTTCACCGCTGCGCGGTTCAAATGGTCGCCCAGCCTATTTATTTTACGAAATTGAATTTACACATCTGATGCGTATGCCCTTTTCTAAAAACACTGTACAAAATTTTGAAAAAATTTTGTACAGAAGGAAGGCAACCTACAGTATTTTTGCTGCGGTTGCCATAGATAAATCTTTTTCGATGCTTGACATTTATTATTCAAAATAGTATAGTCGTTCTGTTCAATTGGATAAACGGCTGAAAGCCGCTAGTCCGGTATTCTTTAAGAGTTTTCCGGTACCGTAAAGCCTTTTTAAGGCAGGTTTCCGTGTTAACGCTTTTGCGGAAGCGTTAAGGGGTGTTTCCTATTACTCTGTAGGATGCCAAACCAGTCATCGGAATGGATTCTGATGATGATCAGGTGGATCCGAATAAGGCTTGTCGAATTGCTATGACGGGCTTGTGCAACACGTCTTTTGTAACGGTGTTTACTGTCTGATTATCCGCACTCTATTCTTTTCTGTATTTGGTATCCGATTTGTAACATTTTTTTCATTTCAATATGGAAATGGTCTCGCTGTTTGATGGGCGGGGTTTTGTTAGTTGCCTATTGTCTGTTAGGAGGATTTACATGGCAAAGGAAAAGTTCGAGAGAACAAAAGTTCACATGAATGTTGGTACCATCGGTCACGTTGACCATGGTAAGACAACTCTTTCGGCAGCGATCACTACTCATTGTGCAAAGAAGTATGGTGATAAGCTTCTTAAATATGATGAGATTGATAATGCACCGGAGGAAAAGGCTCGCGGTATTACTATTAATACTCGTCACTTGGAATATCAGTCCGACAAGCGTCACTATGCGCACATCGACTGTCCCGGACACGCCGACTATGTTAAGAACATGATCACCGGTGCTGCTCAGATGGATGGTGCAATTCTTGTTGTTTCGGCGCCCGACTCGGTTATGCCTCAGACTAAAGAGCATATTCTGCTTGCCCGTCAGGTTGGTGTTCCTTCTATTATTGTTTTCCTTAATAAGGTTGACCTTGTTGACGATCCTGAACTTATCGAATTGGTGGAAGAAGAGGTTCGTGAAACCCTCGAATCTTACGGCTTCCCCCGCGATACACCGATTATCAAAGGTTCCGCATTTAAGGCTTTGGCTGACGGCGCTTCCGTTGAAGATACTGCTTGTATCGATGAATTGCTCAACACTATGGATAGTTATTTTGCCGATCCTGTCCGTGACGATGCGAAGCCTTTCTTGATGCCGATTGAAGATATCTTCACGATTTCCGGACGCGGTACTGTTGTTACCGGACGTATTGAACGCGGTGTTATCAATCTTAACGACGAAGTTGAAATTGTCGGTATTAAGCCGACGAAGAAAACGGTTATTACCGGTATCGAAATGTTCAACAAGCTGCTCGATCAGGGTATGGCCGGTGATAACGTCGGTCTCTTGCTCCGCGGTATTGATAAGAAAGAGGTTGAAAGAGGTCAGGTATTGGCTAAGCCGGGTACCATCCAGCCTCATACTAAGTTTGAAGCGCAAATTTACGTTCTTTCTAAGGATGAGGGCGGTCGTCACAGCCCGTTCTTCTCGGGTTATCGTCCGCAGTTCTATTTCAGAACGACCGATATTACCGGAACCGTTACGCTTCCTGAGGGAGTTGATATGGTTAAGCCGGGTGATAACACCAAGATTATCGGTGAGCTGATTCATCCTATCGCTATGGATAAGGGGCTTAAGCTTGCTATTCGTGAAGGCGGCCGGACTATCGCCTCCGGACAGGTTACGGAGATTTTAGCGTAATAAAAAACAAGGCGGTCGGGTAGGCGCTATTCGGCCGCTTGTTTTTGTACGGAGGAAATATGGCTAAGGAAAAGATTCGCGTTAAACTTCGCGGATTTGATGTTGAGTTGGTTGATCAAAGTTCTAAAGCGATTGTGCAGGCTGTGCAGAAGGTTGGGGCAAAGGTGTTGGGGCCTGTTCCGCTTCCTACACGCATTAATAAATTTACCGTGCTTCGCTCTCCACACGTAAATAAAAAGTCGCGTGAGCAGTTTGAAATGCGGACGCACAAGCGGTTGATCGATATTATTGAGCCTTCTGCAGAAGTGATGAACGCTTTGATGGCGTTGGAGCTTTCGGCAGGGGTTGATGTAGAAATTAAACAATAAAAGAACGGTAGACGGCATTTAATCAGGATGTGCGTACCGGAGAAGCGATGAGTTTCTCAAGGAGTTGTGAGTTATGGTTGGTCTGATTGGTAAAAAAATCGGCATGACCCAGTTGTTTGATGACGAGGGGCGGCTGACACCTGTTACCGTTTTGCAAGTGGTACCGAATACGGTGGTTGCGGTAAAAGATGCGGATCATTTCGGTTATGAAGCGGTTGTGTTAGGAACAGGTGAATTAAAAGAAGGACGTGTTTCAAAGGTGTATGCAAATCAATTTGCAGAAGGTGTTGCGCCTGTCCGTCTTTTAAAAGAATTTAGAGGTTTTGATAAAGAAGTTACCGTTGGCGCAAAAATCGGCGTCGAAGTTTTGGAATCTGTCCGGTATCTTGATATTACCGCGATTTCAAAAGGAAAGGGCTTTCAGGGTGTTGTAAAGCGCTATGGTTTCGGCGGTGGGCGTGCTTCTCACGGTTCAAAGTTTCACCGTGAGCCCGGTTCGACAGGGCAGTGCACCAGTCCGGGGCGATCGTTTAAAAACGTTAAAATGCCCGGTCACATGGGTGCCGAACGAGTAACGGTACAGAATTTGCGGATTGAAAAAATAGATCCCGAATTGGGCGTCGTTATGGTACGTGGTTCCGTTCCCGGTAAAAAGGATGCGGTTGTGTTCCTTAAATCCGCTGTAAAACGGGAAAGATAACGGCAGGAGAAGAGAATGGAAAAGAAAGTCTATTCGATTGATGGTAAGGAATTGCGGACAATTGAACTTAACGATGCGGTGTTCGGTTTGCCTGTGAATGAAGATGTCATTTACTATGCCATTACAAATGAATTAGCAAATATGCGTGTCGGTACGGCGTGTACAAAAGGCCGTGCTGAGGTAAACGGTTCCAATGCAAAGCCGTATAAGCAGAAGGATACGGGGCGTGCGCGCCGTGGTGATAAAAAATCACCGCTTCTAATCGGCGGCGGTACGATTTTCGGACCGAAACCGCGTGATTACAGCTATGCAATTCCGAAAAAAGCAAAGCGGTTGGCAATGAAGTCTATTTTGAGCTTGAAAGCTCAGGATGAAGACCGTCTTGTTGTTATAGAAGATTTTACGGTTGAAACCGGTAAAACGAAAGATCTGGTGAAAATATTGCAGGCATTTGTTCAGGATGAGCGCACGGTGCTTGTTTTGAAAGATGATGATGCAATGTTGAAGCGTGCCGGAAAAAATATTCCTACGCTGTCGTTTTTAACGTATAACCGTTTGCGTGCGCACGATCTGTTTTATGGACGGAAAGTGCTGATGCTTGAGTCTGCTGCAAAAAATCTTTCGAGCTTTTATGCAGTCGAGGGGGCTGAGTAATGCAATATACTGATGTTATTATAGCGCCTGTGCTTACGGAAAAATCAAACGAGATGCGTGAGCAGCGTAAATATGTTTTTAAGGTGGATCCGCGCTCTACAAAGGTGCAGATTAAGGAAGCAGTACGGAAGCTTTTTAATGTGAAAGTGCTTAATTGTGCTGTTGTAAACGTCGACGGAAAAATGCGTCGAGTTCGCTATCGGGCAGGTAAGACTGCAAGCTGGAAAAAAGCTATTGTGACGCTTGCTGAAGGCGAATCGATTAAAGTTTTTGAAGGTGCATAACAGCACTTATCGCTGCTTTGAAGGGGAAGATAAATGGCTCTTAAATTATATAAGCCTATAACACCGGGTATGCGCGGTCGAATTGACTTGCTGCGTGATGAAATCACTGCGCAGAAACCTGAAAAAAGCCTTACAACCGGAAAAAAATCCAATGCAGGGCGGGATAGCCATGGGCGTATTTCCGTTCGGCATCAGGGCGGTGGACATAAGCGGAAGTATCGTGAGATCGATTTTAAACGCAATAAGTACGGTATTCCGGGTACGGTTCGAACTATCGAATATGATCCGAACCGTAGTGCAAATATCGCATTGATCTTTTACGCCGACGGCGAAAAACGATACATCCTTGCTCCTAAAGGGTTGAAGGTTGGACAAAAAATTATGAGCGGAACAATGGCTGCACTTGAGCTTGCGAATGCGTTGCCGCTTGAATCCATACCGGTCGGTTTTACCGTCCATAATGTTGAGTTGACGCTGGGAAAGGGTGGGCAAATGGCTCGTTCCGCCGGTGCCGCTGCGCTCATTGCTGCAAAAGAAGGCGATTATGTAACATTGCGCCTTCCTTCAGGTGAGACCCGCTTGGTGCATAAAAAATGCTATGCAACAATCGGTGAAGTTGGAAATGCCGATCACATGAATATCAATTTAGGAAAGGCGGGCCGTGCTCGTTGGCGCGGTATTCGTCCTTCCGTACGCGGTATGGCTATGAACCCTGTCGATCACCCGCTTGGTGGTGGTGAAGGACGCGGAAAAGGACGTAATCCTGTTACTCCGTGGGGTCAGCCTTGTAAGGGATATAAAACCCGTAAGAAGAAGAATACTTCGGATCGGTTTATTGTTTCACGGCGGAAGTAGGGAGTAGAGAATGTCAAGATCTGTTAAAAAAGGCCCTTTTGTAGAAAAAAGCCTGTACAAAAAGGTTGTTGAAATGAGCAAGACGGGAGATCAGAAAACAAAAAAGATGGTTAAGTCTTACTCCCGATGCTCCACGATTATACCTGAGATGGTTGGTTTTACTATTTCGGTATACAACGGTAAATCATGGATCCCTGTGTATATCACAGAGGAATTTGTTGGACACAAGCTTGGCGAGTTTGCTCCTACCCGTATTTTCCGCGGGCACGGCGGCTCGGATAAAAAAGCGGCGAAAAAGTAGGTGGAAATAATGGCTGAAACAACTGCAAAAAACGGTTACCGCGCTACGATAAAGTATTTTATTGCTTCTCCGACAAAAGTTCGACCGGTTGCGAATGTGATTAAACGCAAGTCTTATACCGATGCAATGGCGATCTTAGAGCACATACCCAATAAAGGGGCAGCGCTGATTTCACAGACGGTTAAGTCTGCTGCTTCGAATGCTTTGAACGGTAATAAAAAACTGGATGAAGATATGCTCTATATCAAAGAGATCCGTATTGATGAAGGACCGAGACTTAAGCGCTTATGGTGCCGCGGCCGCGGACGTGCGGATGTTCAATTAAAACGAATGTGTCACATTACGGTAATAGTTGACGAAAAGGCGGGAGCGTAAGTATGGGACAGAAAGTAAACCCTATCGGGTTAAGACTTGGAATTAACAAAACATGGGCGTCTCGCTGGTATGCAAGTCCGAGAGAATACGCAGATTTGTTGCACGAAGACTTAAAGATTCGCGCAATGCTCCAGACGATGCCTGAGTGTAAAAATGCGGATGTCGCCGACATCGAAATCATCCGTCATCCTCAGCGTGTAACAATTGTTATTCATACTGCGCGGCCGGGTGTAATCATCGGAACGAAAGGTGCCAATATCGAAAAAATCGGCGCTATTATTCAGAAAGAGCTGAATAAAAAAGTTCAGATCAAGATTAAAGAGGTGAAGCGTGCTGAATTGAATGCTTCTCTCGTTGCCCAGAATGTTGCTCGTCAGTTGATGGGACGTGCTTCTTTTAGAAAAGCCTTAAAGCAAGGCTGCTTTTCTACGATGAAGGCCGGTGCGCAGGGAATTAAAATCCGTGTTTCTGGCCGTCTCGGCGGTGCGGAAATGTCCCGAACCGAAGAAATGAAGGAAGGGCGGATACCGTTGCACACACTCCGTGCGGATATCGACTACGGTTTTGCGGAAGCGCATACCACCTACGGAAAAATCGGTGTAAAAGTTTGGCTCTATAGCGGCATGATGTACGGCAGCGACCAAAAAGATGACGCCGGTTTATTGTTAAAAAAACAGCGCAAGGAACGCGCTCCTCGGTCGGAAAAAGGCCGCGGCGAGCGTGCGGAAGCAGGGAGGGATTAAGCGATGGCTTTAAGTCCTAAGAGAGTAAAATACCGCAAAATTCAGCGCGGTAGAGTTAAGGGAAACGCAACGCGGTGTAATCATATCGACTTCGGTGAATTTGCATTGGTATCGCTTGAACCCTTTTGGCTGACTAATCGCCAGCTCGAAGCTGCTCGTGTTGCTTTAAACAGAAAGGTAAAGCGCGGCGGTAAGTTGTGGATTCGTGTATTCCCCGATAAGCCGTATACAAAAAAACCGGCTGAAACACGTATGGGTAAAGGTAAGGGTGCTCCGGAATATTGGGTCGCTGTTGTAAGACCCGGAACGGTGCTGTTTGAGCTTACCGGTATTGATCGCTCGCTTGCGGAAGAGGCTATGCGTTTGGCAGGAAGTAAACTTCCGTTTAAGACGCGCTTTGCCGAGCAGCCGCGCGAGAACTAAGATGGAGTTTTCCGAATGAAAAAGCCGAACTATAAAGATTTATCCCTTGCCGAATTGCAGGCAAAGCGGAGCGAACTTAAACAAAAATATATGGATTTGAGGTTTCAGTTTGTAGTGGGACACGTAGAGAACCCTATGCTGAAACGGTCTATGCGCCGCGAAATTGCAGCGCTGAACACATTTATCCGGCAGAAAGAACTGGCCGGTGTAAGTGCAGAGTAGGAGCAGGCCCGTGGAAGAAACAACGGCAAAAAAGAAATCCGGGAACCGCGAGTTTGTTGGTTTGGTAACCAGCGATAAAATGGATAAAACCATTGTTGTGCAGGTCGCTACCAAGAAACTTCATCGGCTGTATAAAAAGTATGTGCTCAATACAAAAAAGTATAAGGCGCATGACGAACAAAATACAGCTCACATTGGTGATACGGTGCGTATTGTAGAGAACCGTCCGATCAGCAAGGAAAAATGCTGGCGTTTGGCGGAGATTATTGAGCGTGCAAAATAACGAGTAAGGAGCGTCTATATTATGGTTCAAGTAGAAACAAGATTAAACGTTGCCGATAACTCGGGTGCAAAAATTGTACAGTGTATTAAGGTGCTCGGCGGATCTCACCGCCGGTATGCCGGTATCGGTGATATTATTGTAGTAGCGGTAAAGGATGCCCTTCCGACGTCTACAATCAAAAAGGGTTCTGTAGAAAAAGCGGTTATCGTCCGCGTTTCTAAAGAATATCGCCGTCCTGACGGGACATATATCCGCTTTGACGATAACGCGTGTGTATTGGTCGATGCGAATAAGAACCCCAAGGGTAAGCGTGTTTTCGGGCCTGTCGCGCGCGAACTGCGTGATATGGATTTTATGAAAATCGTATCGCTTGCGCCTGAAGTTCTATAAGGAGATTGAGCATTTATGGAAGGAAAAATCAAGATCCGTAAGAACGATACGGTAGAAGTGATTGCGGGAAGCGAGAAAGGAAAGCGCGGTGCCGTATTGCGTGTTTTACCTGAAAAGAATCAAGTGATTATTCAGGGTGTCAATATGGGTAAAAAAGCAATGCGCAAGCGTTCTCAGCAGGATCAGGGCGGAATTGCCGAAATCGAGATGCCGATACATATTTCAAATGTCATGATAGTCGGTAAGAAAAGCGGCGTATCTCGCATTGGATATAAGATGGACGGCGATAAAAAAGTGCGTTTTTGCCGTAAGGGTGGAGAAGTATTATAATGAGCAATTATGTGCCACGGCTTAAGAAAATCTATACGGAAACGATAACGCCTGAGCTTACGAAAGAGTTCGGCTATACTACGGTTATGCAGGTGCCGAAGCTTGTTAAAATCGTACTCAGTATGGGGGTTGGCGAAGCATTGACAAATAAAAAATTGCTTGATGCTGCAGTAACCGATCTCGGTATTATTACCGGCCAAAAAGCGGTAAAAACAAAGGCAAAGAAAAGTATCGCTAACTTTAAACTTCGTGAAGGACATGAAATCGGGGCAATGGTAACATTGCGCGGAGCCAAAATGTATGAATTTTTGGATCGCTTTATTAATATTGCGCTGCCTCGTGTTAAAGATTTCCGCGGTGTCAATCCGAATGGGTTTGACGGGAGAGGAAATTATTCATTAGGTGTTACGGAACAGATTATTTTCCCTGAAATCGACTTTGATAAAATCGAAAAGATTGCAGGTTTGAATATCAACGTCGTAACGACGGCAAAAACCGATAAAGAGGCGCGGGCGCTTCTTTTGAAGTTCGGCATGCCCTTTAGAAAGTAAGAGAGGTTTTCATGGCAACAACAGCAATGATAAATAAGGCAAACAGCACGCCGAAGTATTCCAGCCGCCAATATAATCGCTGCAGAGTATGCGGCCGTCCGCGCGGATATATGAGAAAATTTCAGATGTGCCGTATTTGTTTTCGCAAATTAGCAAGTGAAGGCCAGATACCTGGCGTTACAAAATCAAGTTGGTAGGAGGTAAAAAATGAGCGTTTCAGATCCCGTCGCAGATATGCTTACAAAGATTCGGAATGCAGCGGCAGCCGGTCATGAGAAAGTCGATGTGCCTTCTTCAAAGTTAAAACTTGAAATTGTGAAGATTTTGAAAACCGAAGGTTTTATTAAGAACTTTAAAAGACTTAACGAAGCCGGCGCAAGTACGATCCGGATGTTCTTAAAATACGATGATAATGAATTACCCGTTATCCATGGTATTGAAAAAGTGTCTACACCCGGACGCCGCGTATATTCAGGATATAAGATGCTTCCCCGCGTATATAACGGGTACGGTACTCTTATTCTTTCAACTTCGGTGGGCGTTATCACCGGCAAGCACGCAAGCGAAAAGCAGGTTGGCGGCGAGCTTATCTGCAAAGTTTGGTAGGAGGCGAGTGTGTCAAGAATTGGAAAACTTCCGGTGGCTGTTCCTGCCGGAGTAAAAATCAATATTGCCGATGGTGCGTTGACCGTTGAAGGCCCCAAAGGGAAACTTTCCCGTACCTATAATTCGCTGGTACAGGTAAAGCTTGAAAACTCTGAGGTTTCCGTAACGCGGGTAAACGATAGTAAAGAAGCCCGCTCGTTTCACGGGTTGTATCGGAATTTAATTCACAATATGGTCGTGGGCGTCAGTCAGGGCTTTTCTAAAACCTTGGTTGTTAACGGCGTCGGTTACCGTGCCGAAGTGCAGGGCAAACTGTTGGTAATGGCTTTGGGTTATTCAAACGATTTTATCGCATTGATCCCCGAAGGCATTGAAGTAAAGGTTGAACCGCAGGGAAATAAAATTATTATCTCCGGTATTGATAAGGAAAAAGTCGGCGAATTTGCAGCGCAGATCCGTAAACTCAGATTACCCGAACCCTACAAGGGAAAGGGTATCCGTTATGAAACCGAAGTCATTAAACGCAAAGTCGGTAAGACCGGTGTTAAATAAGGATAGGTACTATGTTTAAAAAGCGAATCGAGAAAGATAGAAAGAGATTTAAGCGTAAAGTTCATATCCGTAAACGGATTTATGGAACAGCTGAACGTCCGCGTATGACTGTGTTCCGCAGTAATAAGAATATTTCGGTGCAGGTTATCGATGATGATGCACGCATTACCATCGCTTCAGTTTCAACGCTTGAAAAAGATTTTAAGCCGTTGAAGGCAAACACTGAATCAGGGGCAAAGATTGGGGAAGAACTCGGTCGCCGCCTCAAGGAAAAGAATATTACGACAGTTGTTTTTGATCGGAACGGTTATCTGTATCATGGTGTGGTACAGGCAGTTGCAGACGGTGCCCGTAAAGCGGGAATAAATTTCTAGGAGCGGATATGGATCGTCAGAAAGATTTTAACAGAGACAGTTCGCATCGCGAGAAGGAACTGGTAGAAAAGCTGGTTAAGTTAAACCGGACTGCAAAGGTTGTAAAGGGCGGCCGCCGTTTCTCTTTTTCCGCTTTAACGGTTGTCGGTGATCAGAACGGACACGTGGGATACGGTTTCGGCAAGGCGAATGATGTAAGTCAGGCCATTAAAAAGAGCATTGAAAAGGCGAAAGCCAATATGATTTATATCCCGCTGAAAAACGGTACTATCCCGCATGAAGTGCAGGCTAAGTTCAAGGGTTCTTCGGTATTGCTTCGCCCTGCTCGTTCCGGTACGGGAATTATTGCAGGCGGTACTATTCGTGCAATTATGGAAGCAGCCGGAGCAACGAACGTGCTTTCCAAATCATTGGGTTCGAACTCCGCAGTCAATGTTGTGCGGGCAACCTTTGAGGCTGCATCGGGATTAATGGATGCTAAAGCTATTGCTAAGAACCGCGGAAAGTCTATTACGGATGTCTGGGGGTAAACTATGGCAAAGAAAATTCGGATTACGTTAGTTAAAAGTACCATTGGACAAAAAAAGCCGGTTCGCGCGACCGTCCGTTCCTTGGGGCTTGGAAAATTGCATTCCGTAGTTGAGCACTCCGCTTCTCCCGCCATCTTAGGTATGGTACGGGCGGTTTCTCACTTAGTTGAAACAGAGGAGCTTGATTAATGTCTGATTTTATATTAAATGCGCCGAGAGGGGCAAATAAGAAAAAACGCATTGTCGGCCGCGGTTCTTCATCCGGTCGTGGAACGACAGCCGGTAAGGGAAACAAAGGCCAGAATGCGCGCTCCGGCGGTAAAACCTATATCGGTTTTGAAGGCGGACAAATGCCGTTGTATCGCCGCGTTGCGAAAAAAGGCTTTTCCAACTATCCCTTTAAGGAAACCTATTCGATTGTAAATTTATTTATGATCGATGAAAAATATTCCGATGGGGAAACCGTTAATAAAGAAACGCTGAAAGAAAAGGGGCTGCTGAAAAAGCAAACGGCTTTGGTAAAAGTGCTTGCTTTCGGCGATATTACCAAAAAGTTGACGGTTGATGTAGATAAAGTTTCCGCACAGGCGCAGGCAAAGATTGAGAAAGCCGGCGGGACAGTCGTTAAACAGAACGGCTAGGCAGGCGGGCTTCATACATGGCTAACAATGCACTTGTAAATGTATTTCGGATAAAAGAATTACGCGACCGCATCCTGTTTACGATTGGAATTTTGATCGTATTCCGTTTGGGATCGGTACTGACTATTCCCGGTATTGATCCCCACGCCTTATCGGCATATTTTCAATCGCAGGTACGGGGAAATGCTTTTGTCGATTATATGGACTTCTTTGTCGGCGGAGCGTTCTCCAACTTTTCCGTATTCATGCTTGGCGTTATGCCGTATATCTCAACTCAAATTTTGATGCAGCTTGCGTTGTTCGTATTTCCGAGTTTGAAAAAGATTGCGGAAGATGACGGCGGCCGGAAAAAGATACAGGTATGGACGCGAATCCTTACCGTGTTTGTCGCGTTGATTCAATCGTATGCGGTAACTTTCTATGCCTATTCGATACCCGGCGCTATCGTGCTTCAAAGCCGGTTTATGTATATCTTTGTTACGATGCTTACCGTAACGACGGGTACTATGATAACGGTTTGGTTGGGCGAGCAGATTACGGCGCGCGGTATCGGAAACGGTATTTCGATGATTATCTTCGCGGGTATTATTGTCCGGTTACCCCATGCCGTGTCGCAGATGATCCGGTTGGTGCGGCTCGGTGAATTGAATCTCGTTTTTGTCGTTATCGCGTTGATTATGTTTGTCGGTATTATCGTACTGGTTGTTTATGAGCAGCAAGGGCAGCGGAAGATACCGGTGCACTATGCGAAGCGGGTTGTCGGACGGAAAATGTATGGCGGTCAAAACACCTACATTCCGTTTAAGATCAATCCGTCGGGTGTTATCCCGATCATTTTTGCCTCATCGTTTTTGACGTTCCCGATTTCGATTGCGACAACGATAGGGCCGAATGTGCGATGGCTGAATAGTCTTGCGCATTTCTTACGCCCGAACGGCTGGTGGTATAATATTTTCTATTTGATCCTTATTGTGTTTTTTGCATATTTTTATACACAGATTTCGTTAAACCCCACAGAAATTGCAAAGCAGATAAGGGAAAACGGAGGTTCTATTCCCGGAATTAGAACCGATAAAACCGAGGAATACTTGCAGCGGATTTTAAACCGGCTGATTTTACCCGGTTCGTTGTATTTGGCGCTGATTGCTGTCTTGCCGACTGTAATACAGACCATTTTCGGCTTCCCTCAATCGATTTCGATGCTGATGGGCGGAACCTCGCTTCTCATCTTGGTTGGCGTTGATCTTGATACGATGAGTCAAATCGAAGCGCAGCTTAAAATGCACCATCACGAGGGGTTGGTAAAACGAGGAAAGCTCAGATCACGGAATCTGTAGTATTTCGGGAAAGGTTATTCTTTTGTTAAGGAGAAAAACAATATGAAAGTAAGAACCAGCGTAAAGCCTATTTGCGATAAATGTAAGGTTATTAAACGCAACGGAATTGTGCGGATTATCTGCACGAATCCCAAACACAAGCAGCGCCAAGGCTAATGGAGGAAACTGAAGAATGGCTCGTATTTCTGGGGTCGACCTCCCCAATAAACATGTTAATATCGCGTTGACGTATATCTATGGAATATCTCACTCATCTGCAAAAGCAATTTGCGAAAAGTCGAAAATTGATCCGATGCGGATGATCAACGATTTAAATCAGGATGAACTTGCCGCTATCCGTGCCGTTATCGATCAGGACTACAAGGTTGAAGGTCGACTTCGCACCGAAGTTGCCTTAAACATCAAACGCTTGATGGATATCGGCTGCTATCGCGGTCTTCGGCATCGAAAGGGTTTGCCCGTCCGTGGACAACGTACAAGAACCAATTCCCGTACTCGCAAAGGTAAGAAGAAGACCGTTGCAGGTAAGAAGAAGTAATTTTGGAGGATAAGCTGTGGCTACAACTGCAAAAAAACGAAAAGAAAAGAAAAGCGTATATGAAGGAAATGTCTATATTCAGGCTACCTTTAATAATACCATTATTACCATAACCGATTTGAAGGGCAATGCGCTGTCTTGGGCATCCTCCGGCGGATTGGGCTTTAACGGTGCGAAAAAATCTACCCCCTTTGCTGCACAGACAGTCGCTGAAACGGCTGTACAGCGTGTTCAGCAGTATGGATTGCGGGAAGTTCACGTATTTGTGAAGGGACCCGGTGTCGGTCGCGAATCCGCAATCAGAACACTTGGCGTTATGGGACTGAAAGTCCGGTCTATTAATGACGTAACCCCTATTCCGCATAACGGCTGCCGTCCCCGTAAGACCCGCCGCATCTAATAAAAAGGAGTTTGAATGGCTCGTAAAAATCTTTTGAAAGGATTCAAAAAACCAAAAGGTCTGGAATTTGCAGCGGATGTCTCAAATGACAGCTATGGTAAATTTACGGCGTCTCCCTTTGAAACAGGCTTCGGCACAACGATCGGTAATTGTTTACGGCGTGTTTTGTTGTCTTCAATACAAGGGTATGCGATTTCTGCTGTAAAAATTACCTCTTACGGTGCTGATGATGTGCCGCATGGTATATCAAGCGAGTTTGAAGCAATTCCAAACGTAACCGAAGACACGATGGAGGTTTTGAATAACCTTAAACAAATGCGGCTGCGGCTGCCGAACGAGATTGAACAAGATGTCTTTTTGTTTGAGTTTAAGGGTCCCTGCTCCGTGAATGCAGCCGATTTCGAAAAACCCGGTCAGCTTGAGATTTTATCCGGTGATCTCCATATTATGGAGTTGATGGAAAATGCTCATGTTGAATTGGAGATTCAAGTTAATTTCGGCCGCGGTTATGTACCGGCGGAAACCAATGAGAAATACGTTGAAGTTGTCGGAACAATTTCGCTGGATACTATCTTTAGTCCGGTACGGAAGGTCAGCTATGAAATTCAGCCGTGCAGAGTAGGGCAGCGTAACGATTACGATAAGCTTGTGCTTGAAATCTGGACGGACGGTACCATACGGCCCGAGGATGCATTAGCGGAAGCTGCTAAAATCGCAAAAGAGCATTTTACCGTTTTTGTGAACTTTAACGAAAATGAGCTCTTGAGCGACGATGAAGCGGATGAAAGCGATGAGATGATCAAGCAGCTGCTTGATACGCCGATAACCGAACTTGATCTTTCCGTGCGGGCTTCCAATTGTTTGAAAAACGCAAACGTTTCAACAATCCGCGATTTGACGATGATGACCGAGGATGAGATTTCGAAAACTCGAAACGTTGGAAAGAAGAGTTTGCAGGAAATACAAGAAAAATTAGCGGAACGTAATTTGAGTTTGGGTATGACTGATTACAGTCATTTAAAAAATTCGATCAAGTTATCGAGACAAAAGGAAGAAACAGATGAAGCATAAAAACGGCTTTAATCCGCTTTCACGTACCAGTGCACATCGCCGCGCATTGCATCGTAACATGGTTACATCACTGTTTAAGTACGAACGGATTACTACGACAAAACAGAAGGCGATGGAAATTCGGCGCACTGCAGAAAAGCTTATTACCCGTGCTAAGGTTGATTCAGTACATAATCGGCGGCAGGCTGCAACCTATATTTGGGATGAGGCTATCTTGAATAAATTGTTTACCGACATCGGTCCGCGTATGAAGGAGCGGAACGGCGGATATACTCGCGTACTTAAATTAGGGTTGCGTGAGGGTGATGCCGCACAGGTTGCAATTTTAGAGCTGGTTGACTATACGCTCGATAAGAGCACGAAGAAGTCGGCAGATGCAAAGAAAGACGGTGCAGACAAGGGTGCTGCAAAGTCAAAGGCAGCGGAGGGCTAAACTATGTCGAAAGCACATCGCGGGAAGGGAATTAAAAGCGTTCCCAATCATGGACGGGGAACCTGCCCCGTAACCGGCCAAACCGGTGTTAAACTGTTGTATGAGCAGGAAATTGACGGAAAGAAAGTCAATATCTCAAAAGTCGGCCGTGCAATGCTGAAAAACAAGAAGGCCGCCGAAGCTAAGGCGTAAATATAACGCTATGTTTTGCAAAAAACGCTCGCTCTGCCGAGCGTTTTTTTATGCCCTATTGTTTTTGCCGATACGAAAGAAAATGTCTTTATATGCAGTCGATGTGTTTTTTCTGCCTGTTTATGAATTGGTTTGATAGTATATCTTTTTTTCGATGCTATTCGATATAGCTACTTGACAGATATATCTTAACAACAGATAATAGAATTATGATTAAATCATTTGCAGATTCAGAAACGGAAAAAATCTGGAAAGGCTATAAATCGTCTAAGCTTCCGCCTGAAATACATAAGAGAGCATTTGCTAAATTATTGATTATTAATTCAGCGGAAAAAGAAGATGATTTAAGAATTCCACCGGGAAATAAATTTGAACATCTGCTTGGAGATTTAAAAGACTATTATTCCATAAGAATAAATAAACAATGGAGAATACAGTTTAAGTTTCTAAACAATGAAGCTTACGAAGTACAGATTGTGGATTATCACTAAACGGAGGTGCGCTATGGATGAAAGATTTGAATTACCAACAGTTGGTGAAATTTTAGTAGAAGAGTTTCTCGAACCTTTAAATATTACTTCGTATAGACTTTCAAAAGATTTAGGGGTTTCTTCCAGTTCAATTTTGGATTTAGTTCATGGGAAAAGAAAAATAACCGTTGAAATGGCTCTAAGGTTTTCTAAATACTTTGGAACAACTTCTAAGTTTTGGCTTAATATGCAGAATGAATTGGATTTAAGAGAAGCGGGGTTAAAACT
The DNA here is from genome assembly GCF_938029485.1 of uncultured Treponema sp. Taxonomy (GTDB): domain Bacteria; phylum Spirochaetota; class Spirochaetia; order Treponematales; family Treponemataceae; genus Treponema. The sequence continues at coordinate 18,076 of NZ_CALHGC010000367.1, forward strand.
TGTACATGACTTGGAGAAAATTCCACATTGTAAGCAGATAGCATAATACCCGTTTTCAACCTGATGACTGGGCGAGTCCGGTCGCAGGTTATATGTATGCCCGATTGTTTTGCCGATACGAAAGAAAAGACTATTATGACGATGGATTTGTGTAAAATTGCTGCTGCAAAACCTTATGGTTCTGTTTGTAAGTTAGCCGGTAAGGCATGGATACCGGTAAAAGGTTTTGAATCGCATTTGGATGATGAGCTGGCTTTGCAGACTCACGGTTTCTCCGAGCGTATGTGGCGCTTTTCTTCCACTTCCGAAGGCCATAGTGATTTTAAGTTGAGCGATGTGCCGGTTCAGTCAAGTAAGCTTGTATACTGTGAAGATATACGGCAGGAAGTATTTTGGAAGCAGCTGTGCTGGGAAGAACCGTTTGTGGTGCGGTTCCGCAGTATTGGAGAAGCTGCGGAGCTGTTGCGAGGTATTCAGCGGAATTGGGCGCACTATCCGCTTAACTGTTTTAGGCGGGCGGAATTGATTGGGGCAAAACTGCCGTATATCAGCAAAAAAGAAAAACCGTTTCCTTATACCGTGCCGCTTGCCGGTATGGGGGTGTGGTCGTTGCTAGATGAACATACCTTGCTTGCATCTGCGAAAACCTCGTCGCCGTTTCCGCTCGGCGTTATCCGCTTTACCGAAGATCATCAAAATCCGCCGAGCCGCGCCTACCTTAAATTGTGGGAAGCCTTAACCCTGTTAGACTTTTACTATCGATGTGCTGCAGCGCAAAGGGAAAAGACTGTTCCATCGGTAATACCGGTAGAGTGGGCATTACCTCAGCGCGGTTCCCATTGTGTGGATGCGGGGGCTTGTCCCGGCGGATGGACGTGGGTACTGAATAATCTGGGGGCGGAAATAACCGCTATCGACCGGAGCCCGCTGGCGGATTTTTTGATGCGTGAACCGCGGATTACCTTTATGCAGCATGACGCATTTACATTAACTCCCGAAAGTCTCGGTAAACAGGATTGGGTGTGTTCCGATGTTATTTGTTATCCGCCCCGCTTACTGGAATGGATTGAACGGTGGCGGGCAAGCGGTCTTTGTTCAAAATTTATCTGTACAATCAAAATGCAGGGAGCCCCCGACTTTGATACGATTCGCCGTTTTGCGGAAATTCCCCACTCAAAAATCGTTCATCTTACTGCAAACAAACATGAGTTGACGTGGCTGTGTGCACCGTTTATCGATGAAAGATAATTTGTGTAATCTTTTAAACGGAACCGTCGAATCATTTAAAGGTTTGGGTTGTTTTGAACTTTGCTGGATTCCGTCACTAGTTTTCTTGCAACATTCTTTCCACTGTGGTATATTTAAAACGTTCTCTTGAAAAACCGATTCGTAATTTGCTTTATGGATTGAGGCTTCACCTTCTTACAAACTCAATACATAATTTATAATCCTTAATTATCAAACCATGAATTTTGCATTATGAATTTACTTTACGAGGTATTAAACTAAATGCACAAAAAGTATGTTTTCTTGGATTCGGGAATAGGCGGCTTGCCGTACTTCCGGTATTTTCATCAAAAAGCGCCGCAAGCATCGGCTGCATATATAGCGGATTTGGAACATTTCCCTTACGGAGAAAAAACGCGGGATGAGGTGATTAAGTACGCCATCGGTGTTACGGAAAAAATAATAAACCGCTTGAATCCCGAAATGATCATCGTTGTGTGCAATACGATGTCAACTGCCGCTCTCGATGCGCTGCGGAAAACTTTCTCCATCCCCTTTGTCGGCACCGTACCGGCAGTAAAGGTCGCGGCGGAAGTCAGTACGAATAAGCGAATCGGAATTATTGCAACCGCACGGACAATCAACGATCCGTATCTTGATAAACTGATTGAATCATTTGCAGCGGACTGTACTATCGAAAAACGGGCTGATGCCGAATTGGTCGCAAAGATTGAAAACGGGCTTATCACCGCCACGGATGAAGAAAAACGAAAAGCGGTTGCGCCTGCAATTCGGCAATTTAAGGCTGCCGGCACCGACACGCTGGTGTTGGCCTGTACTCATTTTTTACACCTTGCGGAAACCTTTGCCAAATGTGCCGCTCCGGAAATAAGGATTGTCGATTCCCTTCCCGGCGTTGTCTCCCATGCCTTGGATGTACTGCCTCCGCCATCCGGTACGGAAGCGTGCCGCAGCAGCTGCTATGTTACGGGTGAAATCACCGAACGAATCGACGGACTCTACCGCGGTTACTGCGGACTTTTTGACCTCGAATGGAAGGGCGCGCTGTAATGCAGGGACTGGTTTTAAGCGGCGCAAATAATTTTTTTGCGGTACGGACACCCGAAGGCAACGTAGTGCGCTGCTCCATTAAGGGTAAAAAACTCAAGGAAATCCGCGGGTATTACAATCCGTTAGCGCCGGGCGATACGGTCGATATCGAATATGATGCTATCCATCCCGATCAGGGGCAAATCACCGCGCTTGTGCCGCGGCGCAACGGTTTTGTCCGCTGGAATCAGAAAACGCGTAGTCCGCAACTTTTAGCGGCAAACATCGACTTGCTGCTCTGCGTTACCACCCCTGCCAATCCCCCCTTCCGTCCGCGCTTTACCGACCGCACATTGATACAAGCCGCCGCGGAAGGTATCCCCGCACTTATCATCGTGAATAAGATAGATCTGGGAATTTCGGAGACGGTACGGGAACGGATACGGGATTGGTTGCGCATCGGCGTACAGGTATGCGAGGTGTCTGCAAAGACAGGGGAAGGACTTGAATCACTGGCGCGTCTCCTTTTGGGCAAAACTTGCGCGGTTACCGGTCAGTCGGGCGTCGGCAAGTCAAGTTTGCTGAACAGCCTCGATCCCCGCCTCACGCTCAAAACCGCCGATATTTCGTTTAAGTATGACCGCGGCATCCATACGACAACACAAGGCATCTTTTTACCGATGACCTTCACCGCTCAAGACGGAACACAGCTATCGTTTAACATTATTGACACACCCGGCATTAGGCACTTTGCTCTGTGGGGAATCAAACCGGAAGAGGTTATTTTTTACTTTCCCGAAATGGAAGCGCCGGTGCTACAGTGCGCTTTCGGACTTTCCTGCTCGCATCTCCATGAACAAGGATGCCGCATTTTGGAAGAGCTGAATGCAGGCCGTATTCATCCCGACCGCTACGAAAGCTGGCGTTCCATGCGCGACGAACTGACGCTGCTTACCGCGGATGAGTATTAGGGCAATGCGTATCGAGTGGTTTTGAGGAATATGTATTAGCCATCACTGTTTTTCCAGACTAAACTTTTGATATGAATTATTGAAGAATTTCCCGCATTTTCAAGCCAAAAACCTCCGAAAGTCGTATAAGTACGGTAGGAGGTGTGAATGAAACAAAAACCTTTTGAAGATTTAACCATCTCAGATGATTTCATGTTCTGCAAAGTTATGGAATATGAGCCTATCTGCAGAGAGTTTCTTGAGATGCTGTTTGGTACTAAAATCGAGAAAATAACCTATCTGTCGTCTCAGAACACTGTTACCGCCAATTCCGGAGCAAAATCCGTTCGTCTTGACGTGCTGGTACAAGATAAAACCGGCACATCTTACGACATTGAAATGCAAGTTGGAAATGAATATAACATACCGAAACGGATGCGATATTATCAGGCTGTGCTGGATGTTGCCTTTTTAGATAAAGGCTATTCTTATAAGGCGCTTAACGAAAGCTTTATTATCTTTGTTTGTTTATTTGATCCTATCGGTAGTAACAGAGCTATTTATACATTTGAAAATATCTGTATTGAGGACAAAAGCATCCCCTTACGAGACGGGACAAAAAAGGTTATACTGAATGCGAACGCATTTAGAACTACAGACAATAAAGAATTACAAGGATTTTTACAGTATGTAAAAACAGGCAAAGTAACGACAGCATACACAGGGAGGATAGA
>NZ_CALHGC010000368.1 GCF_938029485.1 uncultured Treponema sp.
CCCGCCTATCCGCAAGGTTTTCAATTCGATATCGACAGCAGCTCGGTATACGAAGATTCTAAGCATATCAGTTTTCTCTTAACTGTCTATCAATATGCCGGCGGCGCAGCACATGGCAGCACCACCCTTATTCCGATAACCTACAGCAAACAGACGAAGAAACTGCTTTCATTGGAAGAAGCTTTGCAACCGGTGCGGAAAGATTGGCTTTCAGCACTTTCAGCCGAGGCACGTAAACAGCTGAATGCTCAAGTTCAAAAACAAAAATTTTCCTCCGACGAGGATTGGATTAACAGAGGTACGGAACCTACAAAAGAAAATTTTTCGATCTTTAAACTTGAACAAAATTCCGTCCGCATTATCTTTAGTCAATATCAAGTCGGGCCGTATTCTTCCGGTATGCCGGAAATTGTCGTTCCCCGCTCATTGTTTAAATAGCTTTTTACAGCATAGATTTTTTACCGTATTATGATATGATGCCGGTATGGATCACGTATATTCGATACAAGAGATTACCGGCATTATCAAGTCGCTTTTTGAGCAAAATTTTACCTCGCTCCGCATTGCAGGAGAGATTTCCAACTGCCGCCCCTCAAGCACCGGGCACCTCTATTTTACCCTAAAGGATGAAAAAGCCGCACTACAGGCGGTTATGTTTAAAGGCCGTACATGGACGCTTGGGTTTGAACCCAAAGACGGGCTTAAAGTTATTGTGTCCGGCTCACTGTCGGTATATGAACAGCGGGGTTCGTATCAGGTTATCGTTGAAACAATGGAACTTGCCGGAGAGGGAGCTATCCTAAAAATGCTGGAAGAGCGGAAACGGAAACTGGCGAGCGAAGGTCTTTTTGATCAAGACAGAAAGCGCCCGCTGCCGTTTTTTCCGCTCCGTATCGCCGTGATTACCAGCCCTACCGGCGCCGCCCTGCGCGACATCCTCACTGTACTTTCGCGCAGGAACAGCACGGTAAGCGTTACCGTGCTGCCCGCTCCCGTACAGGGAGCGGAGGCGGCGCCTGTGCTGGCACGTCAGCTGGAAACCGCCAATCGGTATAAGCTCGGAGAGCTTATCATTATCGGAAGAGGTGGCGGCTCACTGGAAGACTTACTCCCCTTCTCCGATGAGGCAGTTGTCCGCGCCGTGGCCGCTTCGGAAATTCCTGTCATCAGTGCAGTCGGGCACGAAATCGACTGGGCGCTCACCGACTTTGCGGCGGATGTACGCGCACCTACTCCGTCTGCCGCCGCCGAGCTTGCCGTACCGGTTTTAGACGAAATCACCGACACGATTACCCAAATACAATCCGATATGCTGCACAGTATCGGCCGTGCAGTGGAAAAGATTCGGCTTATGATTAAAGGGTTTACACCGGAATCGCTTGAGATGAAATTCCGCCGCATCGAGCAGCCGCTTTTAATGCGCCTTGACGATGCAAAAGAAAATCTGCTGTACACAATGCAGACGCGGCTGACTGACACAAAGCACCGGCTCGCCTTGCTGACCCGTACCATTGAAGGGGCAAACCCGCAGGAAATTCTCAATAGAGGGTATTCTATCGTCTATGACCGGCAGACGGGGCTGGTACTCCGCCGCGCACAGGATGCGGCAGCCGCAGGTAAGCTCCGTATCCGGCTCGCTGACGGCGAAATTGAGGCCGCTGCTCAAGGTAAGAGTCTATAGCAGAGTATCGGTTGATTGAATAGAGATAAACCGCAGAATACCGGAGATAGGACAACCATTTGAACCGCATCATGGATTCTACGGGAATACGCAAAAAACATCCGATAGGCTTACCACGCCGATCTCTGCAAGAGGGCTTGTAAAAAGCCGTTTTTTTCTTTATACTTCGTAGAACAGCGGCTGTTTAAGAAGCGTATGCCGATATAAGCAGCCTAATCTTTTGATCCGTTAGCTCAGGTGGATAGAGCGGTTGCCTCCTAAGCAACAGGTCGCACGTTCGAATCGTGTACGGGTCATTTTTTTTACAGGAGGTTGATATGATTGCGCTGATTATTGGAGCAGCTATGATTCTCTTTACGGTTTTTGCAGCGCTCCCGCCGGAGACGGCAGGTATCGGTCTTGGATGGGGAAAAGACATTTTGCTCTTTTTGCGCGGCGGCTTACCGATTTTTACAGCCTTTGTCGGATTGATTTCCGTATTCATCGGTATTGCGGACATTAAAGACAAACAAGATGCAAAAAAAGAAGAGGCTGCGATGAACGCAGGAGAAAATAAAAACGAATAAAGTTCTGCGGGTTGACTGTATAACTGATTTTTTGATATAGTACTCTACCCACATTATCTGCAATAAAAATATATAAGGTACACAAAAGATGAAGACAATTTTTTATAAAGAGCGTGAAATACCGCGGAGCTGGTATGTTATCGACGCTGCCGGCAAACCACTCGGGCGGGTTGCAGCAAAAGTTGCCGCAATGGCTCGAGGAAAGCACAAGGCTCTCTATGCCCCTCATCAGGAATCGGGCGATTATATTATCGTTATCAATGCCGATAAAGTTGCCGTTACAGGGAATAAAGACAAAGATAAGATGTATCACCATCACACCGGTTTCCCCGGAGGACTTAAATCCGTTAATTTTAATACCCTCATCGGGAAAAAACCGACCGAACCGCTGTATATCGCGGTAAAAGGTATGCTGCCCAAAGGCCCGCTCGGGCGTAAACTGCTTAAAAATGTAAAAATTTATGCAGGCAACGAACATCCCCATGCAGCACAGAATCCTGTTGCGGTAGCGTTATAATTTAGGAGAATGGTTGTGAAAAATATCGGAATAGGAACAGGACGAAGAAAGACCTCGGTAGCACGGGTCTATATCCGCGAAGGGAAAGGTTCGGTAACCGTCAACAATAAGAATATGGACGACTACTTTGCCACTCCCGAGCAGGTTCAAATGGCAAAACGGCCTTTGTTTGTTACCGGCAGTGATGCCCGCTATGATATCATCATTACCGTATATGGCGGCGGTTTAAACGGACAAGCAGGCGCTTGTTCGCACGGTATTGCCCGCGCACTTGCACAGGTAGATGCCTCTAACCACAGCTCACTTAAAGCGAATGGCTTATTAACTCGTGATTCCAGAATGGTTGAACGCAAAAAGTATGGCCAACGCGGTGCCCGCCGACGCTTCCAGTTCAGCAAGCGTTAATCCTACCCTTATTGCGGTGGAGCATACATCCTCGGATACCGTCAAACTGGTACTCTCCGGGGATGTTTCTATCGTAAGTCGGCTTTGTTACTTTGATGAACCGCTTGCGATAGAGGAGCTTCCACTCCCTCTTACAGAAACACAAACAGAAAATCTTTATCAGGCAA
>NZ_CALHGC010000369.1 GCF_938029485.1 uncultured Treponema sp.
GACAACAGTATGTACGCCTACTGCAACCGGCAGCGGTTCTTTTGAAGGCGCTATCTCTTGATTATCAAGAAAGACCGCTACATTTTCCGGCGCCTGAATATGCAGTAACGGTGTAATCGATTTGAGCTGCACTTCAAGCTGTGTAATTTTTCCCCGTTCGATAATACATGAACGCATTTCGGTACGATACGCGTCCGAACTGATGTTTACGGAGTATGTTCCCGGCAACAGCAGCTGCAGCGTATCAAGCTGTGTAATATATTCGTTATTCAGCTGCACGGTAACAGGTTTTTGTTCCTCATTATCGGGATATTGAAGATGTAATTTTAGACCGCCTTCGACGATTAGTAACGGCCGGACAATAACGGTAAAAGAGGCTTGTTCAAAATCTTCCGGCAGTCCCTTCATAACGGGATTCAGGCGCAGCATAAACGGCGCATCTGCAGCCTTGCCGTTATACGGAAAAATTTCACCGTTCTTGACTTGTTTAAACTTGTAATCCTTTTTTACCGGTATCCGCATGATATAGGAAAACCTATTCGGCAACAGGGACGTACTGATTTTTTTTGCAGAATAGTCGATACGGTTTTTCGAAGGTTCGGGTTTGATATCGGTATACAACGTATAGGCAATGGAATTCGGATAGTTCATACTTGTTTTATTCTGTTTTATTTCAAGCTCTATTCCTTCCAAAAATAAAAAATCGCCTTTAACCGAAAAAGAAACCGCATCATTATAGCCGATAGTAAGCGAAACCGGATCAAATAGTTCCGTGTCAAAGGTATAGGTATGCATAGTGCTTACCCTAAAACTGTCGGGGTAAAACAATGAAACGGCAAAAAAGAAAAAATATGATGTTATACACAGAAATTGCTTCATGTTTTTGTTTTCTTTGTATCGATGAAAAGAGACGGATCCTTTGCTTTTCCTTGTTCACGTACCTCAAAATGCAGGTGCGGCCCTGTAGAAAGCCCTGTAGAACCGACGTTGCCTATTATTGTACCTGATTTTACTTTTTCATACAAGCGGGCTTTAACCTTGCTTAAATGACCGTACAGACTTTCCCTGCCGTCGTCATGGCGAATAAGGATATAATTGCCGTAGATATTGCTGTATGCAGTTTCGATAACCGTCCCCGCCGTACATGCATATACGGGACTGCCTGCTGGGGCTGCAAGATCGATCCCCGCATGATAGGTTGACTTTCCGGTAAACGGGCTTTTCCGTATGCCGAATCCGGAGGTAACAACTGCGTGCTGCAGCGGAAACCGGTAAAGCGGAACAAAAAAGAAACTGCGTACCGTACTGTCGAGCAGCGCATTAGGAAAGCATTCTACCCGTACCTTTTTTTTCGGATCGGCGGCAGACGGCAGGGTAAGCACAAAGGATTCGGTTTTTAGTTTTTTACTGAGCGCATCGGTCAGTTTTTCAATATCGGAAACAGGTTTTTCAGGAAGATAGAGCGCCGGTAAAGTCGGCAGCAAAAGCATTTTACCGGAAATATTTGTTTTTACCGATTCAATGCCGTTCAAAGTGATAAGCGCATCGTAGGGAATGCTGCAGCGGGCTGCAATGCGGATGATAGTATCTTCTTTTTGCACTTTGTAGCGGTAAAATTGCAACGGCAGCTCGCGGGCGGTTTTTCCTGCTGCAAGCGCCTTTCGTGCATAAAGCACATCATCGCTATACTGTTGAAAAACATGGTTTTGAGGCGACAGTTCCGATATCAGCGGAAGCTCTGCATATTCGGCTGTTGCAATAGCGGCGATAAAAAAGAGAATTGCACGGCAAAACGGGAGTTTTTTCATGCCGGCAGCGCTACATCCGGTCTTCCGAAAACCCGAAAGCTAATGCAAACGATAGGATAAGAGATGAAAGAGCTAGCACGCGATGATACGTAAAAATAAATACAAAGAAGAGTATCACTTCTCCCAAAAGGATGAGTTTTTTTATGAGTGAATAAAAGAACTTCCGCGGATGAGTTTTATAGTTTTTTATATTCCGTTTAATAATAAAAACCAACGCCAGCGCCGAAAACAGCAACAGCGTTACAGCCGTGTACACCCGTGTATATCGGGTTGCCGACAGCCATAGCGGATACACAATACAAAAACTAAAGAGAAGACAGGCGCCGAACAGTAAAATAAATGTGCAAGCTCTAAAAAAAAATGCCTTATAACCGCTCGCTATTTTGTGAAAATAGTCCTTCACTCTTAAAACCTTTTGTAATGAACATATCCCGGCGCAGAGCGCAGGAGAGGAACGGCAGGTGTTACCTCTCCGTTCAAATAAAATAATAAGCGGCAGCCTGTGCATACTAAACCGTCTTGCATATACCGGTTCCGGAACTGCCGCAAAGAAGAAGCGTTATTCTTCGGAAATTGCTTCCGTAGGACAAACGCCTGCGCATGCACCGCAGCTGATACAAGCATCAGCATCGATAACGCGCGCTCCATTCGCTTCACTGATAGCGCCCACGGGGCATTCGCCCTCGCACGCACCGCAATTAACGCAAGCATCGGAGATCTTATAAGCCATAGTCGTACTCCTTGATATGTGTGATGCTTCTATCATAATCGGAACAGTCAAAAAATGCAAGTATACGCAAGGCTAGGGCTGGGCAAATGCATCAGGCGTTTTTTTTAGTTCCCCGGTAATGCTTCTCCGATTTATATCTATTTGGCCTGATACGTTTACCCTGTTTTAGTTACCGGAGAAGAGTATTTTTTTCCAGCGGGTGAGCATTTGCAGGGCTTGAAGCGGGGTTGTTTCGTCGGTATCGGTAGAAAGGATTTCATTGATAATCAACTCTTCATCGCTGAAAAGATTATTTTCCGGACTCGTTTTTTTCTTTTCCGGCACGGTAAAATCGGCGGAAGCGGCATTGGCCGGAATATGCCCATTAAGCAGCTCCGTTGCCCGCTGTATGACTGTTTCCGGCAGTCCTGCCAATTCCGCGACGTGCACGCCGTACGAGTGGGCTGCAATACCTTCAATAACCTTTTTTAAAAATACGACTTTTCCCTCCGTCTCCAGCACATCCAAACACAGTTTTTGCAGCCTCGGATGGATGAGCTGCGCCAGCTCATGGTAATGGGTTGCAAAGAGAGTTTTTGCGCCGATCGTATGCAAAAGGTATTCACTTACCGCCCGTGCGATAGAAAATCCGTCCCCCGACGAAGTTCCCCTGCCGATTTCATCCATAATGACAAGACTGTTGACGGAGGCATTCCGCAGGATGTATGCGGTTTCGGTCATTTCGACAAGAAAGGTAGATTCCCCGCGGGCAAGGTTATCGCTGGCGCCGACACGGCAAAAAATACAGTCTACGGGGGTAAGCAGCGCTTTTTCCGCCGGCACAAAAGAACCTACTTGCGCAAGCAGCGTAATGAGAGCAGTCTGCCGTAAAAAGGTACTTTTACCCGCCATATTGGGGCCGGTGATGAGCGCAAATGAAGGTATATCCGCCTCGGCGGCGGAAGAAAGTCGTATGCTGTTCGGTACGAATTCGCCGGTCGGCAGATGGTATTCTACTACGGGGTGCCGGCCTTCACGGATATCCAAAAGGCCGTCGGCGGAAAACTCAGGCTTTCCCCATGCATGAAGCGCCGCCGAATACGCAAATGATTGCAATACATCCAATTCCGCGATTTCCTTTGCAAGGAGATGCAAAAGCTCAATCCTATTGTACACTTCCGTATGCACTGCAAAGAAAAGTTCTTTTTCGCACGCGATGATATTTTCACCGACATCATTTAATTTTACTTCAAGTTTGCTTAAAGTCTCTGTTGTAAAGCGGTCGGCGGTTGTTAACGAGCGCCGTCTGACAAAATGTTTGGGGATTTCCGCCGTTTTAAGACTCCCGTGAGTTACCTCAAGAAAATAGCCGCTTAACCGGTTGTACTTGATTTTTAAATTTTTAATGCCCGATATTTTCCGCTCTTTTTCCAAATAATTTTCCAAAAGCTGATTGGCGTTATCCCGCGTATCGCGCAGCTCGTCCAGTTTTTCCGACCATCTCGGTTTAATCAATCCGCCTTCGGTAAAGACAATCGGGCAATCCTCGGCGATACTGTTATCCAAAAGCGTATAGAGCTGTTCCATGTCATCGTTCAATGCTTGCGGCAGCTGCAAAAAAAAGAGGCCGCCGGTTTTGCTGAACCGTGCAAGTTCGATACAAGCCTTCAAGCTCTGCTTAATTCCTAAAAGATCTTTTCCATGGGCACGCTGCATGGCAACTCTGCCGGTAAGCCGATGAATATCCAATACCGAAGAAAGCGTATCCCGAACAGCCGCCAACGCCTTTTCATTACGGAAAAGCAGTGCGGTTTTATCAAGCCGTGCGTTTATTTCCTCGGCGGTGCGAAGCGGATGGTAGAGCCATTGGCGCAACAGGCGCGTTCCCATCGCCGTTTTCGTATAATTGACAGTTTCAAACAGGGTAAAAGCATCCGTATTGTCATGCAGGTTTTGCAGCAGTTCAAGATTTTTACGGGTGGCATCGTCCATCATCACAAAATCGGAGTCGCGGTATATTTTAATACCCGTAATATGAGGCAATGCGGCTCCCGTGGTTTGATCCAAATACTGCAGCAGCAATCCTGCCGGCGGTAATTCGGGGGAAGCGGCGGTTAACGCAAACGGTTTAAGGTTTTCGGTGCCGAAGCACACACAGAGCCGCTTTTCGGCGGAAGCGGCGGAAAAATGCCAATCGGGATAGAGATTTTGCAGCATCTGCGGATATTCTTCGCACAAGGCCTTTAAAACAGGCACCGAATCGGCAAGCGATATTTGAATAAGGATTTCCCGCGGCTGTATGCGGCCAAGCTCTTTTTTAAATTGCTCGGCAAAATCCGATCGGGGAAAAGAAGTGGCAAAAAACTCTCCCGTACTGACGTCAAGGTAGGCAAAACCGATAAACAAATCCGTAACGGTTCCGCAGGTAATCTCTTTCGGCGTACAGTAGACTGCCGCAAGGTAATTGTTTTGCCCTTGCTCAAGGAAATCTTCCCCCGTAGCGGTGCCGGGGGTAATCACTTCCACAATTTTCCGTTCGGTCAGTTCGCCGGGAACGACATCCGAAACCTGCTCGCAAATTGCAACTTTTTTTCCGGCACGCAGCAGCCGTGCAATATAAATACGCGAGGCATGATACGGAATACCGCACATCGGGCTTCCCGTCCGCTGTGTCAGCGTTAAATTCAGCAGTTTACTCACCTCGATCGCATCATCATTGAACATCTCATAAAAATCGCCTAAGCGGAAAAAGAGCACGGCGTCCTTATACTGTGCCTTTATCGAGAGATATTGCTGCATCATCGGGGTGATAGACGCCGGTTTTGCCATATTAGTTGGAGCTGAGTTCTCGGATAACGGTTTCCGTAATATCGACGGTCGGGCTGTACCAAATGATAGCTTCGCCCTGCTGTAAATTCAATACCATCGTATATCCTTGAGTTTCCGCAATTTTTTTAATTGCGGCATAAAGACGGGCATAAAACACATCATCGCTCACAAGGGCCTTTCTCAGCATTGCCAATTCGTCATTACATGCCTTGGAATACTCAAGCAAAAAACTTGTCTTTGCGTCAATTTCCGCCTGATATTTTTGGACGGCATCGGATCTTCCGATTGCTTCCGCATCCACCTTTTTTTGACGAAGGGCGATAATCTCATCAGACATCCGCTGTGTTTCAGCCTGATACTTTGCCTGTTTTGCCTGATAGTCGCGAACAGAACGGGAATCCCTCAAAAAAGTAGCATAAATGCGGGAAGTATCGACAACTGCAAAGCGGGTTATCTGCTGTGCCGATGCTGCAGCGGCGCCTGCTAAAAGACAAATCAATATAACAGTATATTTTTTCATCTGTTCCTCTCCTGTCTATAAGTTAGGTACACTAAACGACAATACAAATCGCCAGTCGGCCTTTTCACCGTTTGCCCACACCAATTTTCCGTTCTCTGCTTTAAAGGTATTTGCAAACATCAACCGTAACGGGAATTGAGGAATAACAAAACGTAATCCGGGGCCGAAGCTGAAATAGTAATCGTCGATCTTGAAGCTCTTTAAATCAGCCATATTTTTCTTGACGGCAGCCGCATCGGCGAAAAAGTCAAAAGACAGGATACCGTGCGCTAACGGCCACCGGAACTCTATCCAGTGATTAAGCAGTACGTTCCCTTTCCCCGCAGAACCGAGCGTCATCCATCCGCGGCCGGTAAACATCCCGTCGATCGCAAGCCTGCTGGTATCACCGATACGGCTGTTCGGCATCGGCAGCTGGAACGAAAAGCCGGTATAGAAAGCCAACACAAATTTTAAGTTCCAAATTTCCGAAACGGGATAGTCAAGCAGCGTAAAATATGCCTCCGATTTTGTTTCAAAACGGACAAAATACTCGTCTTCCACTTTAGGAATAATACCGAAAAAAGAAACCTGTTGACTCAAGAACCAACCTTTTGACGGGTCGTAGGTAAGATCGCGTCCGTCAAATGAAATACGCGTCCATAATGAGTTGCTAAGCCGCCAGAAAGCCTGCTGCTGCCGCACCGTCGGATCCGACGCACGGTACAGCGCCGTATCATAGAAATTCTTTACCAACGAAAAATTAACCCCTCCGCGCAGGGTAATTGTGCAGTAATTGGGATACCATCGGTAGCCGGTATGCACGCCGAATGTCGTTTCAAACCGATGATAACGCATCCGGTATGCATTTGCCAACTCTTGATTTTTTTCAAATTCTTCCTGGCTTTCGAACGGGCCGTAAGGGAATACCATATCCTGATAATCAAACAACGATTTATGCGTAAGCGACAGATCAAAGCCCAGCGTTAACGGATAACCGAGAAACCAGTTTTCGGCATAGCCGAGCTGAACCGTCTGCTTATCGGTTGCGGCCGTTGCATTAACCGACAATTCGTTCCCGCTCCCCACAAGATTCCGTTCCTGCCACTGTACAAACAGCGAAAGCGGGAAACTGTCCGCATCGGAAACACCCGAAAACGTAACGCCGAATTGAATACTGGCTGTCGACTGTTCTTCTACATTGAGAATGACATCGATCAGGTCTTGTTCGGATCCGGGCTGTACATCCGGCACGACAGTCGAAAAATAACGAAGATTAAATAAGTTGCGCAAACTATTAGTAAACTTGGATTTTGAAAATACATCACCCGGTTCGAATAAAAGCTCACGGCGTATAACGTAATCTTTTGTCCGCTTATTACCGCGAATAATGATATTTTCGATATGACTTCTGCTCCGCTCAACAATAGTGATCACAAATGACACTTTCTTCGTTGCCGAATCGCGCTGCATTGCTTTCGCAATATAATTTGAAGTATAGCCGTTTTCAAAATACATATCGGCGATTGCTTGGAAGCCCTGCTCAAACTTTGTCATATTCAAAATAGCGCCCGGCGTCAGCCGTATTTTTGCACTCAAATCTTCGGTAGAAAAAATCTTATTTCCTTCAAAAGAGACTCCGTTGTAAGTATATTGTTCGCCTTCCATAATAACATACGTCAGCTTTACGATATTTTTTTGCGGATCGGATTCCGAGTCCGTATTCCGAACAATATTTTCAACATGAGCGTCGATGTAACCGCGTTCTCCGTAAAATCGCTGAATAGCCGCCTTATCTTCTTCAAGTGCTCTTTCTTTAAAAATCCCTTTTACGAGGAATTTTGCCGGTTTGGTAACGAGGACTCCTTTTAAAGCCTTTTCGCCCACAGCGGTATTGCCTTGGAAAGAAACCGCCGAAACAATCGTTTGCTTCCCTTCCGTGATGGTAAATTCAAGGGTAACACCTCCTTGAGGGCTGTCGGAGACGCTTGAACTTACAACGGCCGACGCATAACCTTTTTCTATATAGTAGTTTTTAATGGTTTGTTCGTCGGTATTCTTTTTTATTTCATTATAAATGTCACCTTTTTTCAATACTATTTTCGATAAAAGATCGCCGCGCGAAATTTGACGATTTCCGGTTATCTTTATCAGCGTTATGACGGGTTTTTCCGTTACCTCAAATTCGAGCCTTACATACTGATAATCGCTGTCTGCAGGAACGGCCTTCGGCACAATATTGGAAAAATAATCGAGCGCATATAACTTTTGCAGAATTTCCGAATATATTGCATCGGAAAAAAGCTTGCCTTTAAACGAATCAAAAATACCGTTCATTTCGGTTTTTGATACGCTATTTAACCCCTGAAAAACGATGCTTGCTATCGGTTTGTTTTCATACCAGTTATCGGGAGCTTGTGCCCATAAAAAGCAGACGGATAGCATGAACACCGTTACGGCTACCATTTTTTTTAACATTAAAAACTCCTCTATCGCATTTACAGTAATTATATGACAGGAACAGCACTCCCGCGCGGCATTTCTTTCAAACTGCGGGATAATACTATCCTTTAGGGTATTGAGTTTAATATGAATATTTCCATGAAAAAGTCAATGCTGCATCTCCTACAAATAAAGTATCCGGTTTTGTAGGGGCGACCGACCAACGAAGCAAAAAGAAGGGAGTTGCCATCTCCAAACCGATTTCAGGCTGAAATAAAAGATCCTTATAAACAGGACGCTGCGAGCCGCCGTTTTTAACCGATTTTGAATCATAGTGACTTAAATGCAGCAGCGCATCCGCATAAATAGCCGAACCGAAATATTTCCCTATATAAACACTTGTATTGTCAAGATAGTTACTCATTGTTAAAACAGTATTCCGGTTTTTACTGAATAGATTGCCGAAAATAGCATTTTGCAGCAACAACGTACGGAAGGAAAAAGCGTCCAGTTTTAAAAAATCTCTCACTCTGTTTTCCGCCTTTTTTAAAAAGCCTACCTGTGCCAGAATATCGGAACTGGAAACCAGCAGGTTTTGCCATAGATTATCCCTTCCCGTATCGCCGATAGCTACTTGTCCCAACAACTGCATAATCTCATTGGTAGAACGGGGCGGATCCGAATTGAGTGTCGGATTAAAACTGAACAACGGCTGATCCTTTGCCGTCAAAATAAGCCGCAACGGTTCACCTGTGCCGGTATCGCGGTCGCGGATTTCCGCTCTTAATGTTACTAACGGTTCTATTTCCTTTGTAATGCCGGCAAAACTGATACTTCCTTCACGGATATAGAAGTTCCGTTTAATATAGAATACCTCGCCGCCGCGCATCTTTACATCACCGGCTACCGTAAAATTACCGGTTCCCGCATCGACGACGAGCGAGAGCGGTATTTCGGTAGGAACGAGCGCCCGTAAGATAGGAAAATCTGCAGTCGGCCAGCGGAATTCCGCCTTATGTCCCAACTGTAAATCGAGCTTCATATCAAATGCTATATCACGGGTCCGGGCATATTTTGCATTGAACTTATCCAGATCGTTAAACTTAACCACGAAATATCCTGAATCAAATAGTGCGGAACCGTACACCCCGACAAGCGTGGGTGTTACCTTTATGTCAACAGTACAGCCGGCAACACCGTCCGCTTGAAATAAGAGATTATCGGTTTTAAATACTCCTTTTTTAGTACCGAGCGTTCCGCACTGAACGGAAACATCATTCGGTATCCAGCCCGAAAACTCTGCAGTGCACCGCGCCCAAATATCGGTAGACGGCCCCTGCAGTACGGTATACGGAATTTCCAGTCCCGTACCGTCCGCAATAATATCAAGCGTAACGGGACCGTATATTTCCGGGGCATAATTAGGAGAATTAACGGTTATATTCCGGCCGACCAGCTTTCCGTTAAATTCGGGTTCCATCGGTTTTCCGCTTATAGCTAAATCGCCGGTAAGTGTTCCGCCGTAAAAGAGCACATAATTCAAGCCGGTTATATCCCATATCTTTTTTACATCAGCACGAATATCGGAAACCTGTATGTTTAACGCATCTTTTTTTACCGTACCGTCCAAATTCAACTTAAGCGGCAGCGATTCCGCCAACTGCAGCGAAACTACGCCGTCGTCTAAGATAAATCCGGTTATATCGTCATTCTTTCCGGCATAAAACGCCGTAACCCCCGTGTCCCGGATAACGGAAAACGGTACGGCGTCTTTTCCGTTCGAATTGCCGAACTGCCAATTACTCAAGGATGTTGTAATTGTAAAACGCTCCGTTACGCTTTTAAGCCGGGAAAACAACGTACTTTTAGTCTTTTCATCAGGCTGCACACCGGTATAAGCGGTGCGGATATGAGCTTTCATCTGTTTTTTTGCGGTTTCTCCGGCATAATCGGCATCAAGCCGTCCCGTCATCTCTGCTAATGAAAACACCCCTGCTATGTCGGATGCTTTATGCTTTCCCCACTCCAGTTGCGCAATGTTCAATTCCGCACTTTCATTTTCTATCGTGAGAGAAGCGGAAGTATTTAAATCTTGTCCCCGTACGAACATCGAAAGCTGCGGTACATCAAACCGGAATGAAAACAAATCCGGTGAGATTGAAAAGGCAGCATCGGCCGACACAGTGTGTGTTTTTCCCTGCGTGTATAAAAAGCGCGCGAGCGAAATATTATCAAGTTTAAGCGATCCGTCGGCATGGACACTTTGGCCGGAAAGGTTAAATGCTGCAGCAAAATCAAGCCGTTCCGTATTGGCGGGAGAAACAAGGTTCATCTCAACACTATAATCCGTTTCGCCGCCATCACCGGTTGCAGGCGCCGTTATTGTCAGCATACCGGTGAGCGCTTCCTCATTACCGAACTTTACTTCAGACAAAAACAATCCCGACGGATCCGCTTTTCCATGAAAATCAAAGCCGACCGTTGTCCGGCCTAATGATGCGGGTTCCGCATAGCTGACATATCCGTTTTCGATTGTATAAAGCCAATCCATAGGGTTACGGTATCGGAACTCCGAATCGAGAGTTAAAAAAAACGGCAAGAAAGGCAGCGGTATCTCATCGGTTTTAATCGTTCCTTGAAATCCCGTGTCTTTTTCGTAAAGCGCAGTAATTGCAAGGCCGTAATCTCCGTAAATATTGAGGATATTCTGAGAAAAAAAGCCTTGTACTTGGTAACCGATCGAATTAATCACTAAAGAACCGGTAAAGATGATGTCGTTTAAACGATCGAAATCGGCATTAATATTCCCACGGACGGACATTTTTTTATAAGAAAACTCGATATCGGTTACCGAAAAAGATGCTTGATTCCCCTTTACCGATAGCAGTGCATAAAGGTCATCCACCGTATTTGAAACTAAAACAAACCTGATACAGTTATAAGAGAAACTGCGCAAATCACTCGAAATATAAAATTCGGTCGTACATTGAAGCGATTCAACTGCTGCCGACGGTATATTCGCTTCGGGAACTGCCGCTTGAATAAAGCTGCAGACTGTACCGATACTGACAGCATCAAATGCTCCATGCAGCTCTAAAAAATGAGACGAATTGGAAGCATTGCCTCTTTCGTTATAAATATAGGAGCCGTCAAAACCGTACCGTCCGTACTCGTCTTCTGCAGAGAATGCATAATCAATCTTTTGAACGGAAGGACTCAGAGTTACATTGATATTACGAAGGACTCCCTCACCGGCGGTAAACGACGGTATGCGGCAGAAGAAAGAATTTCCTTTTTTAGAAAATTGAAAATCGGCAGCTACTAAAGCGCCGGACGGAAGTTTAAACCGTTTTACGGACGTCCTGCCGGTAGG
>NZ_CALHGC010000370.1 GCF_938029485.1 uncultured Treponema sp.
TTTGAGTTCACTCATGTACCAATATTTATTCTCAAATTCTTGTATTGTCATAGAGCTTTTTTCTTATGTGCGGTGAGAGATATACTAAGCCTGTTCATCAGGGACTTGCTGTTCAAAAAAACGCTGGAATGTTTCCTGCACTCGAATCGGAGCTTGATCCTCTTGCGGAGTTTGGCGGTGCCAACTGCCGTCCGGTTGCATTTCAAAGGCCTTTATGTTATCCGCAAAGTACATGCTAAAAAAATAATCCAGAAGCTTCTGATTCTGCTTATCCAAAACAGGAAACAGCAGCTCTACTCGCCGCTCAAGATTGCGGGGCATCCAGTCCGCGCTGGAAAGGTACCATTCAGGATTGCCGCCGTTTTCAAAATAGAATATCCGGCTGTGTTCCAAATAACGGTCGATGATGCTGACGACGCGGACATTGTCGCTGATGCCGCGCTGCCCGGGAATGAGCATACAGATACCTCGCACGTTTAAATCGATACGGACACCTGCCTGCGAAGCCTTGTATATGGCGGCAATCAGTTCGGGATGCGAAAGGCTATTCATCTTCGCGACGATACGGGCGGGCTTATGCTGCCGTGCAAAGTCGATTTCCCGCTCGATATATCCCAGCAGGGTACGCTTGAGTGCGTCAGGCGCGGTAATGATATAGCGGAGCGCCTCTTGTGTATATTTACCGCACAGACGCGAAAAGATTATCTGCGCATCGGCAATCATCCGCGGATTGACGGTAAACAATGATATGTCTGCATAGAGCCGTGCGGTGGTATCGTTGTAGTTGCCGGTCGACAGGTGCAGATAGCCCTGCTCACCGTGCGCCTCACGCCGCATAATCAACAAAAGCTTTGCGTGAACTTTAAGATGCGGCAGATCGTACACCACCCGCACGCCGTGTTTTTGCAGCCGCTTTACCCAGCCGAGATTCCGCTCCTCATCAAAGCGCGCCTTTAATTCCACAAATACCGTAACCTGTTTTCCCCGCTTTGCAGCCTCCACCAAGGCACGCACAACGGGCGAGCTTTTGCTGGTACGGTACAAGGTCATACGGATGGACGTTACGGCAGGGTCTTCCGCGGCATCAGACAAAAGCCTGATAACCGGTTTATATGATTGATACGGCACGTGCAGTAGAATATCGTGGGCTTTGATGCTATCCCACAGCGTGCCGTCAGCGGGAAAGGCAGGATGTGCAAAATGCTTCCATTTTTCATTCCTCAGCCGCTTAAACCCGTCTATTTCCGTGATTTTTGCAAAAGAGGAAAGACCGATGGGAGCCTCGCTTAAATAGACATCCTTTTCGTCCAGCTGAAACAACTCGCTCATTCGTGCAATGAATGCCGAAGATTCATGCGTACTCGTCATCCGCACGACAAATGAGTACCGGCGCCGGATAAGAACTTCTTCCAACGCTTCGATAAAACCGTCATCGGAGGAATCGTCAACCGTCATACTGGCGGAGCGATTAATCTTAAAGATTCCCGTTCCGGTAATCCGGCAACCGGAAAAAAACACCCCGCCGAAATATCGAATCAGCTCGTCGATTAGTACAAATTCCACTTTTTTTGCAGATTTTTTTCTTCCATTTATAGGCGGTTCATTTTCATCCTTCAGTACAGTGGCACCTTCTTCCGATAAGTCGATCTCACCTTTTGCCGACGCTAACCCGTCGTCCGGTGATAAAAAGACAAAACGCGGAACTTCGGGCACCGGTATAATTGCCAGCCGGTTTTGTTTGCCTGTATCGTCCGAAAGCAAAAACCCAACATGCAGCTGCACATTGGTGACACTGTCCGCAAGTGCTTGTTCATCGTCAGACAGCTGCGGCTCAATAATCGGATAGAGGTGCCGGTAAAAATAATCTTCCAAAAAACGCTGCTGCACTTTGGAACATTCTTCCGGCTTGCGGTAAATAAGCCCTTGCGTTTTAAGCTGAGGAAGGATTTCAGTATTTAATACTGCTTCTTGAATATCAAACAGCCGCCGTGTTTTCTGGACAATACCCTTTAGCAGTGTTTCCAGCGACAAACCGCCTGACTCATCGGAGGGATGTCCGCTTTTGTAAAGCTCCTGTAAACCGGCAACCCGCACCATAAAAAACTCGTCAAAGTTTGAAGATACAATGCCGATAAACTTGAGCCGCTCTAAAAGCGGTACCGAGGAAGAGCACGCTTCCGCCAATACCCGCTCGTTAAAATCGATCCATGAAAGTTCCCTATTAAGATAGTCCATCATAGTGAAGCTCTCGCGAAACCTTGCAGGCAGCTCCGCTTACAGTTTATCGATGAGCATCGAACACTTACCGGAGGGTATCGGCAGCGTTTTCTTTTTTTGTCCGAGGATATTGATGGTAAAGTAATAGAGCTTTTCGCTTTCCATGTGGATTTCCCAGCCCCGCTGCGTTTTTGACGACAGGATGGTAACGAGGTTTCGTTTCAGGCTCAAGTTTTCGATTCCCATTACCTCAAGATTCGGGATAATCCAATCGACGGTTTTTCGCGGGAAACTGATAGAAAGCCCGATCACATTTTCAATCATCAATGTGATGGTCGAGAGCGCTGCCGAAAAAAGATATTGCTTGCGCGGGAAATTTTCATGGTCAGGCCATTGCGCGGGGCCTTCTTTTTGCGGCAAATACGCTTCCCACAACGCGCCTTTTTTGCTGTTGCCGTCGGGAGCAAGGCCGTCAAGCACATAGTAGATATGGCGGATAGCGCATTCCCGCGCAAGTTCCCACCGCTCATATTTTTCCAAGCCCTTAATCACAATAAAGTTCAAATGCGGGAATACACTACCCAACGCCCCCATACCGCGTTCATTATACGCAGAGTCATCAAGCGACAAACTGGGAATAGGATGGTCGGAACCGAAGGTTTCGGGATTGAGCAAGTGTGCGGAAAGCTGTTCGGCCTTGTCCTCATTGGGGATTTCGGCAAGCAGCGGCCAAAAACCGGCGATTGTCTTTTGCGGCAATTTTTGTTCATCCGCATCGATATCGTGATAAAAACCCGTTTCGGCATTCCACATAAGGGCATTGATACGGGTTTTCAGCGTAAAATAAACCCGCTTATACTGAAAACTCAATTCCTTGTCGTTAAGGATATCCCCCAACACCGACATATACAGCGCGTTAACCGCGACCGCCGCATTAAAGTCTACCAGATAGGCAGCTTTCTTGCGCGGTGTATTGTACATTTCTACGGCTGCGAGCGGGACGGTATACAATCCGTTCGGCTGTTTAAACGAAGTATCCAGCCACTTCATATAGCGGGTTAGTACCGGCATGACATCTTTTACCCGTTTTTTATTCGCCGTCTTGTGGAACATATTATATTCCGCCCATGCAAAAAGCGGCATACCGATACCTTCGGGATTATCGCTTGAAAACACCGGCTCGCCCGTTTCGACATTGTACTGAGACCGAATTGCTCCCGATTCTTCTTGATGTGCATAGAAAAAATCCAATCCCTGATTTGCACTATAGTTTCGGTTTGAATAGACAAAAAAGAACGATGAAAAGATGGTTTCATACTGATTTAAAAACCATCCGTTGTTATCGGGATACAGAAAGAAACTTTCAGTTGTTCCTTTTTCGGTCTTTATATTGAATAAAAAATCCTGAATAAACGACCACGTTCTATCATAAATATCAACAAAATCCTGATCATAAAAATGAACTTTTGGAAAATCGCGCTTGTTCACCACTGCTCCTCAACAATCCGCCGCTTTTATCCGTACCGTTTTTCCACAGTTTTAACTGTAACCGTTTAAAGAGTGTCGTCCTGTTAAACACTGAGAAAAACGTAAAATAATTCAGCGAATCTTTCGCGTATATAGTATATCATATTTTTACGCATAGTTGTATAATTTTTTCTGTTTTTTGTATATTCTGATGAAAATCTCGAAAACCGGTCGAACTCAATTGAGCTTTTTTAGAGATGAGCTGATATCATTTCTGTGTTGCAGGAGGAACGCTTGTACCAATCGTTTGTTTTTCTTGAAATCCGTGTTTTAATGTTATCGGATGAGAAAGCGTTTTGTTCCTGCAAAGCAGGCTCCGCAGCCGGAAGTTGTCCTATTTGTACACGCACACCGGGATATCCGCTGCTTTTAACAGAACATATTGCCCGCGATGCGTATCGGCTCGCTCAAAGCCTCGGCTGTACGCTTATCCAAAAAGCTCAATATGAATACCCTTCAGGTATGCCGGCCCTTCCACCCGAATATCAGCTCTGCGGCGCTTCGGTAAAAATTGCGGAAAAAGGCGTGCTCGATATCGAATTTCACAAACACAAAAAGCAAATTGATATTTTGGAAATACGCATCGAAGAAGATGCGGGTCGCCTTATGCACGCCGACGGCAAGGCTTTTATGGATTACAGCTCTGCGGGAATGCCGAGCATCAGGATACGCACCGGTAACAATCTTGAATTAGGTGAAGAAGCGGAGATGTTTTTAACCGAACTGAATAACCGGCTGCGGTACATCGGACTCCTCACCGATTCCGACAGCAGTCATAAAATCCGCTGCAATGCCTACGTTGCTTCTACCGAATTTCCCAATCCGCCGCAGCATTATGTAAAACTGCGGAACCTTAACTCTTTTAACTTTGTGCGAAAGGCGGTAAATGAGGATTTACGGCGGCAGGAAGATATGCTCAAACAGGGGAAGGAGCCGATTTCGGAAAGCCGGTTGTGGAATGCCCGCATGGAGCGTACCGAACCGTATAAAACGCGGGATTTTATCGATTACGTTAAAACGAGACCGGCAAAAGAGCTGCACTTTTACACGACGCCGGATACGCTGTTGCAAGAAGTATTGCAAACTGCTCCGGAAAATCAACAATCGCGAAAGCTGCGCTATATTCAATCCTTCGGCCTATCCATCCCAATTGCACGGGCACTATGTACCGAGGCGCGGCTTGCGGATTTTTTTGAAGCGGTGCTGCAATTCGGAATTGAGCCGAAAATCGCCGCAAACGGGATTCTGGAAGATATCCTTCCACTGCTGAAGCGCGCCGGTAAAACAATCGACGCCTTTGTTTTGCAGCCTGAATACGTTGCCCGTATTTTGCGGCTTGCGCAGGAGGGAACAATTAACCATCCGATTGCCCGCACCCTGCTGCAAAAGATTATCATCGACGGCGCTGATCCCGCAGCTCTGCTTGCTCAAGATGAATGGATAAAAATATCCGACGAAACAACGCTGCGGACACTCGTTCAAGAACTGATTGCCAAACATCCGAAAGAGGCGGAACTGCTCAAAACCGGTTCGATGAAATACCTCGAAATCTTGTGCGGGCAGGTGATGAAGCGGACAAAAGGATTTGCCGACCAACAGTTGGTAAAGCAACTCATTAAAGAAGAATTGAATATCCGCATTATCTATGTGCTTTCGATGGGCGGCGCAATTTCGGCTACCATACAAAACGGACAGGTGAAAGCGGGAAGTACCAAAATTCTGTCCGAGCTATTGGATACCGATATTGCCAAACGGCATATCCGCATTGAGCCGAGTATTTCCGACGGGCTTTTCAGCGAAGAGCTGGAGCCGGCGGATTGGGCGCGGCTTATCCACGCAATCTGTGAAAAAATCGCTTCGGGGACGGCCAACGGTATTGTGATAACGCACGGAACCGACACGCTTGTCTATACCGCGCCGCTGATATACTGGCTTTTTGCCGACACTCCGGTCTCCATCGTATTGACTGCCTCCGGTACCGCCCCTTCGGAATCGGAGGAAGCGCGGCGCAACTTTAACGCGGCAATCAAGCTCGCATGGGAAAAAGAAAACGGCGTCTATGTTTCTTTTAACGGTAAGGTGCTTTCGCCGCTCAATCTCAAGTTTGTTGATTCCGGCGATATCGGCTTTGTAAACTGGAATATGCAAACGCCGCTCTTTCGTGGAGAAGGGCTGCTTTCGGATTATGAGGAAAGCGACAGCCTTGTTTTTGAAAGCCTCTTGAGCGAAGCTGCCGACAATATGTTTTTGATAAAAACCTATCCCGGTATTCGGAGCGATCGTCTTATTTCATTACAAAAAGATATACGCACGTTCTTTTTAGAGCTGTACGAAAACGGTACGGCCAATATGAAAGACAGTTCATATTCTTTAAAAGAGTTTCTGAAACGCGGTAAAAAACGGCAATGCAGGTTTTACTGTACTTCTCAACAGGAAGAAGCTATCGATTTCTCCAACTATGCCAGCGCACGGGACTTATGGAAAGAAGGCGCCGTACCGATGGGAATGCTCACAACCGAAACAGCCATTGCACTGTACTATGCAGCATCCCTCGTATGCGACACCCAAGAAGAACTCGACCGCATTATGGAAACAGCCGGAAACCTCTAAAGATCAAACCGCTTTTTGCAGATGCCCGGCTGCGCTCTTAAACGAAAAATAAAAAGGAAAGACTCGTGAAGCAACTGATTATTACCAACAACCCTAAAATCGCCGAATATATCGAACATCAACGTAAAGAATGGAATAGCGGCGCCGGGATAGATACCTCGAATGACGATACCGCAGCTATTGAATTGATATTCTGCGCTTCGAGGGACGAACTGTACACACAGGTACGCGATTATATCCACCGGAACTGGAAGCTGCAAAACCATGCAATGTACGGGAACATTCAACTGCACAAGCAGCCGTACCGCAGTATGGTGTTAACGGAAGGTACGGAGTTGGACACCCGATCGTTGCAGTTATGGGAGCAAGCCATGGAGCGGGTAAAACGCACTAATCCGCCGAATTATTCGGAAAAAGTGCTGGAAGACTTCCAAGCCCTTGACCTTTCTTTATTTAGAAGTGCCCTATAGTATCTTGTACATAAATATGATACACATATAAATCTTTATCATACAGTTCAATACCCAGAGGAAGAAAAGATGAATAAAATTATTGAACGCTTACAAGGCATTACCTATACGGCACAAACAAATCCTGCAACGTTAACCGGTGATGATATTGCATTCGTTACCCAAAGCGTTAAAAGCAACAACGAGAAAGTAATTGCGCAGGCATATACCGCTATCGGTCACATCGGAAATAACAGACCGGAAAAAGTTATGCACCTTATAGACGGTGCCTTTGCTGCATTAAAAGACAGTAACTGGGAAATTCGGGAACAAGCTGTTTTAGCGCTCGGCCGCATAGGCAGGGCAGATATTAATGCGGTAAAAAATCGGCTGGATAAAATTATTCAATTACATTGCGATTCAGTACCCAAAGTACGGGCAGCAATGCTGGATGCGTGTCAAAGTATTGCCAACGCCAAAGCATCCGTCTTTAAACCATACATCGGCTTATTTGAACGTATGCTGGACGATCCCGACAAGGAGGGTGTACGTGAGCATGCCCCGGACATATTCCGCATCATCGGAAAATACGAACCGGAAATGGTTGAACGCTCATTAGTATTGTTAAAGGAAAAGCTGCGAGATCCTTCCCCGACAACGCAAGCTCGTGCCGTTGAAGCCATACGCACAATCGAAACATTCTTGCGCAGAACCCCGACGGTGTAGAGCAGGGCAAGCATATCAGCTAGTTTTTTTGAGAGTCCGGCAGAATTTGCATTTTGCTGAATGGGCAATGAAGCAGATGCGCCGTAT
The DNA here is from genome assembly GCF_938029485.1 of uncultured Treponema sp. GTDB lineage: Bacteria > Spirochaetota > Spirochaetia > Treponematales > Treponemataceae > Treponema. The sequence continues at coordinate 7,617 of NZ_CALHGC010000370.1, forward strand.
ATTTGCAAAAGGAAGTTAGTTGTGCGGTAGTGTAACATCAAAGATAACCGCAACGCGCTTAAATTTAACCTTATCCGCTATGCCCTTATTAATCGTCCTATATTGATAAAATAGAGTATCATCAGACGAATTATACGTATGAACGGTTTTCAATTGCGCTATAAGTGTAATCGTAAACATATCGGTTACCTTAAAATTCAAGATCGGACCGAAGACCACACTGAATCGATTTTCACCCCAATCGCTTTTATCGAGGCCTGCCCGGACACCGCGAAACAATGTCTTTTTTGTCTCTATTTGTAATGCAATCAGTTGTAACGGCAGCGGCATTTGATATCCCAGTACATAAGAGCCGAAATAAGTCCATCCGTTTCTATTCGTTCCATCATCATTCTGGAATACCCATGAAGCAAACGAATCGGCACCTATAACACCGCGATATAAAAAGTATTGATCAATTCTCGCAATTTTATGAGTCCAATCAGTCGGAATAATTGCCCCCAAGTCAAATTGAACAGCTCCGCCGAGGTTAGCGGAATAAAAAGCCCGCCTAAAATTGATGGGAGTGATTGTTGTTTTTCCGGCGGCATTTGCAGTATTAAAAGAAAGGCCGTGGATAGACCCCAGTCTACTTTTAGTAATAATAGACCATCCCGATCCGATACTTGCACCGCCATACAGCTCTAAAAAGGCAATCGGTGTCCACACAATATCAAACTTTCCTTCAAGAGTAACAGGGGACATATCTGCCCGCAGCTTAAACGCGACATTATTCCCGCGCGTAAACGGAGTATTAAAATTTAAAAAGGGAACTTTGATTATTTCAGCGACACTCAGCTTGGCTTCCAACGGCCACGCAATAGCTACATTAATATTTGTTGAATATTTTACTTTTGATTTTGCTTCTCCCCCACCTTCCTCTGCAGAAAGAGTTCCGAGAATTAGCAGGGCAGCCATCGCCGATACAATCAATTTCTTCATAAACACTCCTTTAGACTGCTCGTTTTCTTTAAAATAGTATAAGATAAACTTCACGCTGCATAAAAACGGTATGTTATAAAGCCTACACGGATGTAGTTTTTTATGCAAGACCTCGACAGCGCAATTACAGGGTAAACGCATCAGGCCGTTTTTAACATCCCCGCGGAAAAATTGAGACTATTCGACCAGAGTTGAACCTCTTTGCGGTTCAAATGGTCTC
>NZ_CALHGC010000371.1 GCF_938029485.1 uncultured Treponema sp.
CCGGCTGCCGTATCGCAGACTATAAATGCAACGGCGCGAACACTACTACAGATTCCTTCTCCTTGTCAATACCTTATTTACTTAAATTCATAATTTTTAATTCTCTCTATATGAATTTCCCTCTTCTCTCCGCTATGACTGCGAGTTGTTTTATGATACACTCATTCCCATGACTCAGCACACACAAAACACGCTCTACATACTTGATTCCTACGGTTTAATTTACCGCTCTTACTTCGCTTTTGTCAGCCATCCGTTGACCAATAAGGCAGGCGAAAATGTTTCCGCGCTTTACGGCTTTTTTAGAAGCCTTGCAATGATGTTAAAAACATATCGGCCGCAGTATTTTCTTGCAGCCTTCGATTCCCGCACGCCGACCTTTCGGCACGAATGGTATCCCGAATACAAAGCAACCCGCGACAAGACGCCGGAAGATTTGCACGCGCAGATTCCGCATATCGAAAAAATCCTGACAACGCTCGGTATCGCCTGTCTCCGTAAAGACGGTTTTGAGGCTGATGATATTATCGCAACCCTTGCCCGCCGTTCCGCGCAAGAAGGCCGCCGCTGTGTTATCATCTCCGGAGATAAAGACTTGGCGCAGCTGGTAGGAGATTTTGTTTCGGTGCTTAAACCCGATAAGAGTGAAGCCTTGGCGCAATGGGGTATCGAAGAAGTTAAGGAGCATTGGGGGGTTGCGCCTGCACAGATGCTCGACTATCTTTCGCTCATCGGCGATACTTCGGACAATATCCCCGGCGTAAAGGGCATCGGCCCCAAAACGGCTGTAAAGCTTTTGCAGGATTACGGTACGCTCGACGCTGTGTATGAACATATCGATTCCATTGCGGGAGCTGTACAAAAGAAATTGGCTGCCGGAAAGGAGAGCGCCTATTTTTCAAAAAAACTGATAACGCTTGCCGCCGATATTCCCATCGAAGGCTCGATTGAGGATTACCGCTGCGATGCGCTGCACTATACGGAGGCGGCTGCGCTGCTGAAAGAATATGAGCTGCCGCGCCTCGGGGAACTGTACACAAAGGCCGCCGAAGAAGCAAGCACGGCCGGTGCAGCTGCCGCGCCGAATACCGCAGCAGCCGGAGGTTTAGCAGATAACGGTTCGGCAGAGAACAGTTCCGGTAAAAGCGAAGCCGCCGCCCACGGTGAAGCAGCCTCGTCCACCGGAAGCGGCACGAAAGCGGCAGCGGGCAATGCGGGTGTAAAACCGATAGGCGGCGCTGACAGCGCACCGGAAGCCGGTAGCGATACAGTACCGGCGGAACTCCGTAAAAATACCGGCGAGTACCGCACCGTGACAGACGCGAAAGAACTCGAAGCCGTTATCGCAGAAGCCGAAGCGCAGGGCTTTGCAGCCTTTGACTGCGAAACCACCGGCCTCAATCCGCTGTACGACACCCTTGTCGGATTTTCGCTCAGCTTAAAAGCCGGAACCGGTATCTACGTACCGCTCAAAGCGCCGACGCCCGAACTGGGTGAACAGCCCTTCGCCGTGATGCCCCTCGCCGCCGCAAAAAAACTGCTTGCACGGCTCTGGAACAACGAAGCGCTCACCCTTGTGTTACACAACGGCAAATTCGACTATCAGGTGCTGCGGACGGCAAAGATTTTTACCCACGCCGGCTGCCGTCTCTTCGATACGATGATAGCGGCATGGCTGCTCGAACCGGACACCCTCAGCTTCGGGCTGGAGAACCTTGCCGAAGCGCAGCTCGGTTTACAGGGGCTTAACTATAAGGATGTCGTCCCCAAGGGCTGTACCTTCGCGGCGGTGCCCCTTCCGCAAGCGACTGCGTATGCGGCGGAGGATGCCGACTTCACCCTGCAATTATACCACATATATAAGCCCGCCTTGGAGCAGGCAGACCTGACCACGCTTTTTGAAACGCTTGAGATGCCGCTGATGCCGCTCCTTGCGGATATGGAAGCGCAAGGTATCTTCCTTAAAAAAGAAGAACTTGCAGCGTTTTCGGAGGAATTGGCGGGTACGCTTGCGCGGGACGAAGCGGAAATTTACAAGCTGGTCGGCCATCCCTTTAACATCGCTTCTCCTAAGCAGTTGCAGGAAGTGCTGTTCACCGAACGAAAACTCCCGACCGGTAAAAAAACAAAGACCGGCTACTCTACGGATATTTCCGTGCTTGAGGAGCTTGCCGCCATCGATGAGCTTCCGGCAAAAATTCTCGATTACCGCGCCTCCGCAAAACTGAAATCGGGCTACGCCGATGCGCTGCCCCTGCTTGCCGATACACACGGGCGGATACACACCAGTTTTATTCAGACGGGGACTGCGACGGGGAGACTTTCGAGCCGCGATCCGAACTTGCAGAATATTCCGATCAGAGGAGAAGAAGGCCGCAAAATCCGCAAGGCGTTCTACGCAGCGGACGGCTGTAAACTGATTTCCGCCGACTATGCGCAAATCGAGCTGGTTATCCTCGCTCATTTTTCGCAGGATGAAAATTTAGTAAAGGCATTCCGGCACGGAACCGATGTCCACGCGGCGACGGCTGCGCTCATCTTTAATGTACCGGTTGAAAACGTTATCCCCGATATGCGCCGCATTGCAAAGGTGATTAACTTCGGGGTGATGTACGGTATGAGCGCATTTAGGCTCGCCAACCAACTGCGCATATCCCGCACCGAGGCGGCCGAGTTTATTACCCGCTATTTTACCACCTATTCGGGAGTGTCCGCCTTTATGGAAACCCTCAAAGAGTCGGCCGCAGAAAAAGGCTTTGTGGAAACGCTGATGGGCAGACGGCGGTACATCCGCGCTATCAACAGCAAGAATCAAACACAGCGCGCCGCAGCGGAACGGATCGCCATCAACACGCCCATTCAAGGATCCGCCGCCGATATCGTCAAAACGGCAATGCTGCGTGTAGACCGCGCACTAAAACAGCAGCAGTTAAAGACGCGCCTCCTGTTACAGGTACACGATGAGCTGATCCTCGAAGCGCCCGATGCGGAAGTCGATTCCGTTAAAGCGCTGTTAAAACAAGAGATGGAACACGTCGTCGAACTCGCTGTCCCGCTCCGTGTCAGCATCGAATCGGGCAGCTGTTGGGGAGATTTTCACTAAGAGAAAATTACCGATACGCACTGCTTTCCTATATTAGGCAGAAGCGGCACGGATACCATCGCAAAAAAATGTACATCCCTGTACATTTTTTAGCTACGTGTTTGCAGGGCAAACACGCTACTGACTAGAGCCACCGCCGTCCGTGGCAAGTTCAAAAATTGACCTCCTTGTCAATTTTTGAACGCGAATTTTTGCTGCGCAAAAACATCGCTACTGCGTGGAACCACGGACATCCTTGTCCGTTCTGATACGTTGAGGATTTTCAGTAGCGGTACATACGGTATAATACCCTTTCCGTAAGCCTTTTGAAAATAGACTGTCCAGAAGTGTACCTCCGTGTACACTTCTGGACGCGAGTTTTTGTTCCACAAAAACATCGCTGCTGCATGGAACCACGGACATCCGTGTCCGTTCTGAAAATGCTAGGAGCGTACAAAAAAGTACCGCAGGCACGGTACAAAATGTACATCCTTGTACATTTTGTACCTACGTGTTTGCAGGGCAAACACGCTACTGACTAGAGCCACCGCCGTCCTTGGCGGAAATGGTACGTTGAGGAGCGGCACGGATGCCGCTGGTTTAAACAGAAGCGATATTTCGGCTGCTGCCGAAATTCGCCATTAAAAGTGTACACGGATGTACACTTTTAATGATGCGACG
>NZ_CALHGC010000372.1 GCF_938029485.1 uncultured Treponema sp.
CGGGTAACCGAGTCAAAGAGGAGCATTACATCTTTTCCTTGGTCACGGAAATACTCGGCGATTGCGGTTGCCGTGTATGCGCCGCGGATACGGGCAAGCGGGCTGGTATCGGATGTCGCGGTTACCACAACCGAATGTTTCAGCCCTTCCGGCCCGAGGTCGTGTTCCAAAAAGTCGTTTACCTCGCGGCCGCGTTCGCCGATTAATGCAATGACGTTGACATCGGCACTCGTATTCCGTGCGATCATCCCCATCAAGGTTGATTTACCGATACCGGAACCGGCAAAGATACCGATACGCTGTCCCCTGCCGACGGCAAGGAGTGCGTCGATAGCACGGATACCGGTTACGATTCGTTCTTTAATGGGACGCCGTTCCATCGGATCGGGCGGCGGTGCAAGAATAGGGTAGTGAAGGGGAGAGTAGGGTTCCTGTTTGCCGTCCGCTGCCCTTCCAAGCGAATCGACGACGCGGCCGAGCAATACCGAACCGACGGGTACGGAAAGCGTTGTGCCGCTTGCGATTACCTCGCAGCCGATTTCCACACCTTGTATATCCTCATACGTCATCAGCTGTACGGTTGAGCCGTTTAAGCCGATAACCTCGGCGATGATGCTCTGCGTGTTATCTTTGAGATTGATTCTGCATAATTCCCCGACGGAGACTTGCGGGCCGCGGCTTTCGATAAGCAGTCCCTGTACACGGCTGACAACACCGGTGCGCTTAATGGGTTCCGTTTCGGAAACTGCGTCAAGGTATTTATCAAAAGGCGACGTCATAAGCTACTTTCGATTTGAAGACCCGTCGGAGGAAGCCGCTCGCGTCCGTATCGGAGATATTTCGAGGATGCGTTGTTCAAGTTCATGCAGCTGAGAGGCAATACGCGCGTCCACCGAACCGAAATCGGTTTCGATGATACAGCCGCCCGCATCTACCGATAAATCCTCTACGACGGTAATGTTTTTGATATTCTCTGCAGCTGCCAAGAAGTCCTTGGTATGCTCGCTCGTTAATCCGACATCGGCAAGGTTTACCCGTAGAATGACATCGGCACGTCCCTTTACCTTGCGCAGCGCATGGATAATATTCGATGTTACGACATTCCGTTGATTTTCGGAGATTACTTTTACAATCTTGCGGGTCATCAGCAGTACAAGGTCGACAATCTGCTGCTCGGTTTCTGCTAAAATCTCTTCGCGTTTATCCATCGTGCGTTCGATCATCGTATGGAGCCGCTCTATCAAACGGGTTACTTCGACTTTTCCTTCTTTAAATCCGGCTTCCCGTCCGGCATCGAAGCCTTCGGTAAAAGCCTTTTTTTGCGTAGCCGCTTCGGTTTGTTCGGCTTTATCGACAATATCGGCAGCTTTTTTCTCCGCCTCGCTGACTATTTCTTGAGCTTGTTCGCGGGCTTTTTGCGCATCGATTTGAGATACATCCATCTGCCGCTTTGCTTCTTCAAAAGCGGTTTTCTTTGCGTTTTCGATAATTTCATCGGCTTCGCGGTGAGCGTCGGCTATGAGCTGTTCTTTTTCGACTTCCCATTGACGCTTAAATTCTTCCGCTTCGTTTTTGAGATCCTCAAGCGTCGGCCCCTCGGGAACCGGAACGGCTTCTACCACCTCGGTAGTAGTTTCCGGTTCAAAGGTTTTCGCTAAGGTCAGCACCATATCGCTACTGAGCTTTTTAACTTCAAAATCACGAAAAATATTTTTAGCCACTTTTAGAATCTCCTTTTAAACGGATTGCTCTGCATTTCCGCTTACGCGCATAATGCGGCAGGATAGTTTGCCGCGTCCGTTCAACTTAGACAATCATCTCGTCTTCGTCGGAACGTGCAATAACAATATCGCCGTTGTCTTCCAAGTGCCGGATAATCGAAACAATCTTCTGCTGTGCTTCTTCGACGTCCTTCAAACGAGTCGGCCCCATGTATTCCATTTCTTCTTTCAACATGCTTGCCGCACGCTTGGACATATTTCTGAATATCTTATCCTGTACTTCGGTATCGACAATTTTAAGCGCTTTTGCAAGCTCTTCACTGTTAACCTCACGCAGCACCTTCTGAATGGAACGGTCGTCGAGCATAACAATATCTTCGAATACGAACATACGTTTCTTAATCTCTTCCGCAAGGTCCGGATCTTGATCTTCAAGCGACTCGATAATCGATTTTTCGGAAGATCGATCGACAAGGTTGAGGATTTCAACAATGCTTTCGACACCGCCCGCCGCCGTATAATCTTCGCTGGAAAGGGTAGAAAGTTTCTTTTCGAGTACCCGTTCAACCTCGCGCAAAACATCGGGCGAAGTTCTATCCATTGTTGCGATACGGCGGGCTACGTCGCTCTGAATTTCGTCGGGCAGGTTTTGCAAAATAACCGATGCTTTCTGCGGTTCCAGATACGCAAGGATCAGCGCAATAGTTTGCGGATGTTCCTGCTGAATAAAGTTTAAAAGGTGCGCCGGATCGGTACGCCGGATAAAGTCGAATGGGCGTACCTGCAACGAGCTGGTGAGCCGGTTGATAACCTCAATCGCCTTTTGGCTGCCGAGCGATTTTTCCAATAAACCGCGCGCATAGTCGATACCGCCGGTTGTAATGAAGTTTTGGGCGGCCATCAGATCTTGAAATTCCTGCAAGACCGCTTCTTTCAGTTCGGATTCAACCGTTTCGGTACGGGCGATTTCGAACACGAGTTTTTCGATTTCGTCCTCGCGCATTTGTTCCATGATTTTAGCGGAGATTTCTTCTCCGACTGCAACCAAGAAAATTGCCGCCTTTTGCCGCCCGTTCAGGGATTTTATATCTTTCTGCTTTTTGTTGTTTGCTGCATTCGCTTTTTCTTTTGCGGGTGATACTGCCATACTATTCCTCCATCAACCATGTGCGCAGCAGTAATGCAACATCTTCAGGATGTTCACGCGCATTGTTTATAACATTTTCCAACAGTTCGCGCCGTTTCATCTCTTCTACGGACATTGAAACTTCCATACCGGCCTGTTCCGCTTCCCACAGCGCTTTTTCGCGTTCAAGCTGATGCTGCCGTAAAAGCTCTTCTTCGCGGAGCCGCTTTCTCCGTTCAATTTCGCGGCTGACAATACGGTAAATGATAAAGATAAGTAATAGGAATGCCAAACCTGCTAAACTGATCAGCAGTATCCATCGCCGCTGAATGGCTTTGAAATAGGCATCATCTTCTTTTTCAAATTCCGCTAAGCGATCGAATTGGATGTTGAGAACACTTACCGAATCGTTCCGCAGTGCGTTGTAGCCGATTGCATTTTGAACGGCCTGCGTCGCTTTTTGTAATTCTTCATCGGAAATCGGAATATACTCACGCTCAATCTGTCCGTCTTTAATGATGAGATTGCCGTTTGCATCTTTCTTTTTGCGCCATTGCCCGTCGATGTTTACCGACACGGTACGGCGTCCCATTTCAGGGCTGACAATCTCGGATGTTCTCCGGCTGCCGATTTCTTCGTTTGTTCTTACAATCGACTGCGTAGATAATCCTGTTAAATTGCTGGTATCCCGATATGAAGGAGCTGTTTGTCCTTCCACGCCTGCGGGGCCTTCCGGGTTAAAGCCGGTACCCTGATAGGTGGTCGTTGCCGTTTCCGAAGAACGGGTAACCGAAGCGCGTACCTCGGATTCATCGTACGGGGTTTCAGGATTGTCCGGTCTCAGCTGGAAGGGCAGGAATTCTACCGTTTCGGCTGTCTTTTCCGACATATCCATATCGATCTTAATACTGAGTTCCCGGACACGATCGGTGCCGTAGGTCTTTTGCAGAATATTAAGAATTTTGATTTCATACTGCGTTTCCAGTTTTGCAATAATCTTCTGTTGTTTTTCGATAATGGAAAGGCGGTCAAAGTCCTTCATCCCTGCAAAATCGTTGAGAATATTACCGCTGTTATCGGCAATGGTAATATTGTCATCGGTTAAACCTTCAACGGCATATTTTAAGACCTTTTGAATACCTTCAATTTTTTTACGGTTCGTACTGATGTCGCTGCCCGGTTTCGGATAGAGGATAATACTTGCCGTTACGGGATTTTGCTCTGATTGAAAAAACTTATCTTTCGGCATATTGACGACAACGCTTGCATCATCCACATCGTCCAGCGCTTTAATGTGCTTGCGGACTTCTTCGATAACGGCGCGCCGTATGTCGATATTGCGCTCAAAGTCCGTCCGTGTCCAGCGTTCTACGTCGAAAATAGCCCACGGGTCGGTATTCTGCGGAATAAGGTCTTCACGCAAGAGAATAGCACGCATCCGGCGAGCGGTTTGTTCGTCATTCACCGAAATAACTCCCGATTGCGAAACGGTTGCTTTCACATTCTCTTCGTTGAGCCTTAGAATGATACGTTCTCTGACCGTTGCATCCGTTACCGGAGTATCGATGAGTGGTACAAGAGATGGTTTAGCCGACCATGAAGTAAGCAAGACGATAATGACAACTGCCGCAATAACTACGGCTGCCAATATGCCTTTTTGGATAAGCGTCCACTTACTCCATAGTGTTTTGATTTGCGTTAATGTTTTTTTAAACCATTCGTTCATGTGTCCTCCCCCTTACTGAACGAACCTGCTACAATAAGTATAACAGCTCCATTATCTGGTTATGGTAATATCATTCCAACTTTTTACGACGCGGTCGATCAGCGTCTGCACGATTTTCAGCGACATACCGGCTTCCGCCATTGCGATGGTAATATCGTGTACATCTACGGATTCCGGATCGACAATCATCTGTTGTCCGAGTTCCGCAGTCCGCTGCTGTTTTGCATTTACTTCGTCAAAGGCTTTGAGCAGGGTCTGCTCAAAGCTCATTGCTTTTTTATTTACTGCCGTATCGACTAAATCCGTATCAGAAACCATGCGGCTGCGGAAGTTATCGACGGCGATCGGCGCTATTGCCGGATTTTTCATAATAGCCGGAACCTTATACAAGGTTGCCGTATTGGTAATAGTCATAGGTGCCCCTTATCTCGTTAGCGTCCGATCTCGAGCGCACGCTGAAACATTTCTTTTGAACCCTGAACAACCGCCGCATTCGCTTCATACGAGCGGGAGGCGGAGATAAGGTCAACCATTTCCGTTACGATATTCACATTCGGATATTCCACGTAACCCGCTTTCGGCCCCGAAAGTATTGCATGGGGATGGTCGGGTTCATAGGAAAGCCGCGGTTCGGAGTTATCTTTTTCGATACCGGTTACACGAACCCCCGTTCCGACGCCTCTATCCATATCGGAAGAAACAAAGGGAAGCCGCCAATCGATGCCGTCATTTTTCTGCGCAAGAACGACGCGGCTGCGGCGGAAATAGCCTCCTTCCTGTGAACTGGTGGTGGAAGCATTGGCGATGTTATCGGAAATAACATCCGTCCGTAACCGTTCGGCGCTCATGCCGGTTGCCGCTATGTTGATACTGCTGAAGATACCCATTTACCGCTCCTTATTTTAACACCGACTGTACTTGGCTGTACTGAAAACCGGTCATCTGACTTAACAGCTGATACTGCATCTGAATCTTGAGGATAGTCATTGCTTCTTCTTCAGCATCTACGTTGTTGCCGTTTGCCTTTGCCGTCGTGGTATAGTCCAGCACACGGCGCGGAGAAACCGAACGATAGTCGATAACACCGTCCGACTTAATATGCTTCGGATTGGTTACCGTTAACTGAAATTGACCGGCAGCCCGTTTTTCGGAATCGAGCGCGTGTTTTAACTCCGTTTCAAAATTGACTGATGTACGCTTGAAATCCGGTATCTCCGAGTTTGCAAGGTTATTTGCCGACACGGTATAGCGAAGGGCGTTTACATCAAGCGCACGGTGTAAAAGATCAACTGTCTTTTGAAAACTGTTTATGTGCATCTCAACTCCTCTTTATTTCTATTAAGCTATTCGTATACTCATATATCGGCATTATAAAAATTCCCTTGAGGAACGTTACAGAATATAACGGGATAAATCTTGATCCTGTACGATGTCTTTCAACCGTTCATCGACATACGCGCGGTCTATTTCGACGGTTTTTTCGGTCATGTCGCTTGCGTTAAACGAAATATCCTCCAACAGCATTTCCATGATTGTGTGAAGGCGGCGGGCGCCGATGTTTTCCATCGTCGAGTTGACCTCTGCTGCAAGATTGCTCATGCGGTCGATTGCCTCATCCTTAAAGATGACGGCAAGCCCTTCGGTTTCGAGCAGCGCTTTATACTGTTTGGTTAATGCGTTTTTAGGTTCAAGCAGAATCCGCTTAAAGTCCTCCGCATGGAGCGATTCCAGCTCTACGCGCAACGGGAAGCGCCCTTGAAATTCGGGAATAAGGTCGCTCGGTTTTGAAATGCTGAAAGCCCCCGCCGCGATGAACAGGATGTGACGGGTATCGACGACGCCGAACTTTGTGTTGACTTTGGAGCCTTCTACGATTGGAAGGATGTCGCGCTGTACCCCTTCGCGGGATACGTCGATGCCGCTGCTCCGCTCGCTTTTGGAAGCGACCTTATCGATTTCGTCGATGAAAATGATGCCCATCTGCTCGACCCGCTCTTTTGCTTCTTCTACAATTTTATCGTGATCGACGAGCTTATCGAGCTGATCATCCATGATAATCGTACGCGCTTCTTTTACATTGGTTGTTTTGCGCTTATTTTTATTGGCGCCCATCAGCATACTGCTGATATTCGACATCGCGCTTTCGAGGTCTTCCATGCTGGAACCGCCGGCAAAGATTTCAAAACTCGGCATACCGGACTGCTGCACGGAAATTTCTACCATTTTATCTTCAAATTTGCCGTCCCGCAGCATCTTGCGGAATTTTTCCCGCGTTCCGCTCATGTCGTCGTTATCCGACTCGTCTTCCTCTCCCGTATGGCCGGTATCCGTTTCAATTTTGCCTGCATTTTCCGATTCGGCGTCTTTTCCCGCTTCGCCGGTAATTAAAAGCGGCTTAGGGTCTTCTTTCCGATTCCGCTTCTTTTTGTTGGAGCCCGGCAGCAAAAGGTCGAGGAGAATTTCCTCCGTGTTTTTTTCCGCCTGCGCTTTCAGCGTTTCCTGCATTTCGCTTTTTACCATAGAATAGCCGACAGCCATCAGGTCGCGGATCATCGATTCAACGTCGCGGCCGACATAGCCGACTTCGGTGTACTTTGTCGCCTCTACTTTAAGGAACGGCGCTCCTGAAAGTTTTGCAAGGCGTCGGGCAATTTCGGTTTTACCCACGCCGGTCGGTCCGATCATCAAGATATTTTTCGGCGCTATTTCTTCGCGGATTTCTTCGCTCAATTTAAATCGGCGTGTCCTGTTTCGCAGGGCAACGGCGACGGCCTTTTTAGCCTTTGTCTGCCCGATAATATATTTGTCAAGCTCCGCCACAATATGCGGAGGGGTGAGTTCATCCAAGTTGATTGTCATAATCGTATTTTCCTCTCGTTATCAAATTTCTTCTATATGTACGTTTTCGTTGGTGTATACGCAAATCTGTCCGGCGATATTTAAGCTCTTTTCAGCAATTTCGCGGGCTGATAAGTCCGTGTTGCGGAGTAGGGCGAGCGCGGCTGCATACGCATAATTGCCGCCCGAGCCGATTGCGAGGACATCTTCTTGCGGTTCAATAACATCTCCGTTTCCGGAAATCAGCAAAATGGTTTTTGCATCCGCAACCAGCAGCAGCGCTTCAAGATTTTTCAGCATTTTATTGGTGCGCCACTCTTTGGCAAGCTCAACCGCAGCGCGGGTAATGTCGCCTCCGTATTCCTTGAGCCGCCCTTCAAACTTTTCGAGCAGTGTAAACGCATCGGCCGTTGCCCCGGCAAAACCGGTCATCACTTTGCCGTCGTAAATCTTGCGGACTTTGCGGGCATTGCCTTTCATCACCGTTTGCCCCATTGTAACCTGCCCGTCTCCGGCCATTGCGACTTTCCCGTTCCGTTTTACGGCAATAACGGTCGTACTGCGAACCTTTGTTTTTCCCATGTATAGAACCTCATGCTCCATAATTGTAGGCGCCGCCAAATTTCGCTAAGTTTTGAGCGGCGCAAGTAAATTTAAAGGAAACCTCTAAAAACATCGGCTTTTGAAGCTTCCTATTAGGATAAATCGACACTACAGTATATCACAATACGCTGTCATTGTATATTGCCGTAAAACCTTGATTTTATGGTCTATGCGATGTATCATCAACGTAAGTTTATATATGGGCGCATCAAGCCTATAGGAGTTTATATATGAATATTTCACCGGAACTTTTACAAAAGTTTGAAAGCGACTACCGTGCAGACCCGTCGAATGCGATTATTGCAGGGGCTGTGGCCAAGAGCGGTATCGAGGATGCATCGTTTAACTATGATGTCCGCCGCCGTCACAATTTTTGCTTTTCTCACGAAACGGAGCGCGGAGAAATTACCAATCAAAAGAAGAGCGGCCGCTGTTGGATGTTTGCTTCGCTGAATGCCGCCCGTGTAGAAATAATGAAAAAGCTTAACCTTGAAACTTTTGAGCTTTCTCAGAACTACACGCTGTTTTGGGATAAACTTGAAAAATCCAATTACTTTTTTGAAAGCATCCTAGAGACCCTAGACGAACCGCTCGAAGGGCGGTTGCTCGCGCATTTGCTGGCCAATCCTATTCAGGACGGCGGGCAGTGGGATATGTTCTCCGGTATTCTGCAAAAATACGGCGCTGTGCCTAAGGACGTGATGCCCGAAACTTTCCATTCTTCCGATACGCGCTTCTTTGTTGCCGAATTAACCCATCGCCTCCGCAAATATGCGCAGCTGTTGCGGGCAGGGCACAAGGCGGGAAAGTCTCTTAAAGAACTCCGCGCAGACAAGGAAGCATATCTTTCGCAGGTGTATGCTTTACTGGTTAAGGCGCTCGGTGAACCGCCGCGCGTATTCGACTTTGAATGCCGCGATAAGGATAAGAAGTTTCACAAAGCAGAGCAGATTACCCCGCAGCAGTTCTTTAAGGAGTATGTCGGCTGGGATTTAGACAATAAAATCAGCTTAATCAATGCGCCGACGGCAGATAAGCCTTACGGCAGAGCCTACACGGTAAAGTTCCTCGGTACCGTCAAAGAAGCGGAGCCGATTCACTACATCAACGTACCGATCGAAGTGCTTAAAACGGCGGCTGTTGAATCGATTAAAGCCGGTAAGCCGGTCTGGTTCGGCTGCGATATGGGGCCGTATATCTGCCGCCCCGAAGGCATTATGGATACCGAAGTATACCTCTACGATAAAACACTCGGCGAACTGCCTGAGTTCACAAAAGCGGAACGGCTCGATTACGGCGACAGCCTTCTTACCCATGCGATGGTGCTGACCGGCGTCGATCTGGATAAATCAGGTAAGCCGATTAAATGGCAGGTAGAAAATTCGTGGGGTGATGAATCAGGCAAAAAAGGGATGTTCTCGATGTCCGATGCGTGGTTCGATGAGTATACCTATCAGATTATGGTAGAAAAGACCTTTGTTGAGCAAAAATGGCTTGATGCTTTAAAACAGCCGCTCGTACAGCTTGAGCCGTGGGATCCGATGGGCGCGCTGGCACGGATATAGGAAAACGGGTTATCAACTCGGATTTTACGACGGTTTTAGATAAGCCATAATGATGGAAAGACTTATCTAAAACCGTCGAGCATTTCTATTCCGAAGGAAGCAAAGTATTTTTCACTGTCTTCTGCCCGCTATGCAGGTGGAAGACAAAAGCTTATAGCCAAAAACTTTCCCCATATTTTTCTTACAATCAATAAGATGCGAGATGTAGAAAATTTGATGAATTTATCATATATATAGAGCATCTCTAAGAACTTGGGTAGATTTTTAGAGAATTGTATAGGAGACCATATATGCCTTATACAGTTTTAGAAAAAGAACTTGCAACGCTCCCTCATGCTGCAATAAGTGAGGTTCTTGATTTTATCCGCCTGATAAAATTGAAATTTCCTGAAGAAGATGCTATTTCTGAAAAGAAGTCTCTTTTTGGCGTTTGGAAAAATGAACCTTTTTATATGTCCCCGGATTTTGATGAGCCTCTCGAAGATTTTGCGGAGTATATGTAATGAAGTATTTGCTCGTTTTCCCTTCAATATTCGCCTCAGAAGAACAGTACGGCTAATATCAATACACCTTGATTTTTGTCTTATAGGTACGATATATTGTACTCATAAAGAGGTAGATATGGATGCAATTACATATTCGGATTTACGCCGCAATCTAAAAACATACATGGATAAAGTTTACAATGACTATGAGCCTTTGATAATATCAAGGAAAATTCGGAAAATGTGATTCTTTTATCGATACATGAGTATAATAGCCTTATTGAAACCGATTATTTGCTTAGGAATGAGGCGAATGCAGCTCATTTAAAAAAATCAATTGAACAGCATAAAGCCGGAAAAATACAAAAACACGAGTTATTGTAAGTGTGCGAAATTTTAGATAAAATTTCGCATATTTTTTTAATAGGCTGTCTAATGCATCAGGCAAATATAGGTTGTGTCTGTTAAAACAAGCTTTTCCGTTAGCCTTTTAAAAATAGTGATGCCGGA
>NZ_CALHGC010000373.1 GCF_938029485.1 uncultured Treponema sp.
CATCTCGTCGTCTAAGAATGTACAAGGAAGTACATTCTTAGACAACTTCCATCCTGCAGATTCGTTTTTTGCGGTGATGAGTTTTTTGTAAAGACCACCTTGTGCCATGAGTTCCTCATGGGCGCCGCTTTGTTCGATGACGCCGCCGTTGAGTACCAAAATCCTGTCGGCATTGCGGATGGTTTTCAGGCGGTGCGCAATCATAATGATGGTTTTGTTTTCCGTCAGAGCTTCGATAGCAAGGCGCAGTTTATCTTCGTTTTCGGGGTCGATATTTGCCGTTGCTTCATCAAAAATGATGATGGGGGCATCTTTTAAAATAGCTCTGGCAATGGAAAGCCTTTGCTTTTCCCCGCCCGATAAGGAAGCGCCGCCTTCACCGATAAGCGTGTCATAACCGTTCGGCAATGATTCGATAAAGTCATGGCACATTGCTTTTTTTGCCGCCTCAATAACCTGTTCGCGGCTTGCTTCCGGCTTTCCGAATTTAATATTGTTTTCGATAGTGTCTTCAAAAAGATAGACATTTTGAAATACCATACTGATTTTGCTCATCAAGGTTTCCAAACTTATATCTTTGATATCAACTCCGCCGATAGTGATACTGCCGCTTTGCACATCCCAAAAGCGTGCAATCAAATTACAGAGCGTCGTTTTGCCCGAACCTGACGGGCCGACAATAGCGGTAATTTCACGCTCATGCATCTTGCAGGAAACATTGGTAAGAATATTTTTTTCATCATAGCTGAACGATACGTTTTTAAATTCGATTTCCGTTTTTGCATTGCCGGAAGTATGAGTTGCTGTCTGAATTGTTTCTCCCGTATGTATTTCAGGCATTGTTTCAAGATAGTTTAAGCTGTCGATAGCGTTTTCCGTAATCCTCAAAATAGCCATTAAACTGCCTGCGCCTTTTAAGCCTTCAAAAATGATAAAACTTGCAATCATCGACATAATCGCATCAGGCAAAAGCATAGTGCCTTTTAAATAGAGCATAAGGGAAGAATACACCATAAAACTTATCGCCGCTCCGATAACGATACGCTGCGCAGCAATGTACGGTGTCATTGTTTTTTCAAGTCCCATCGTAATGCGGCAGTTGTCGTCAAAAGCCTTATGCAATTCTTTATTATTTTCTCCTGAAAGATTATAGGATTTTATAACGGACATTCCCTGTACCGTGGTCAGCACCTGTTTGGTTAAATCTTGCTGCGCTTCGTGGATTTGATGAGCATTATTACGCGAGCGTTTTTCCATACAAGCGGTAACGATAAAAAATCCCGCCATACCGGCTGCTGCGATTAAGCCTATTCTTACGTTAAAAAAGAAAAGACTCAATATAAAAATAGTCGTATTCAATAAACCGCCGAGCATTAAAACCAAAAGCAAAGGCACCTGTGCTTCGATAAGGCTCAAAGTGGTCATACTCAGTGTGGTAAGTTTTCCTAAACTAAAGTCGCTAAAAAAGCCCATCGGAACTTTTTTCAGTTTTTCGCCGACTTCAATCCTTTTGTCTGCTGCCATAAAATAACCGGCATGGGTTTGCTGCAGCTGAGAAAGATATTTGGTAATCATCTTTCCTGCAAGACTTACCAGTAAGATACCGAGCGTTACCGCAATATCTTTTGTTTCGATTGTTTTTCCGTTTGTAGTATCGAAGATTTTCACCAATACATAATAAATTGCCGCAAACTGCAATGCGTTAAAAACCGCATTCATAAAACCTGCAATAATTGATTTTCGTATATTTGCCCGCTCTTTTTCTGCAAAGCGGATAATCTTTTTAAAAACACTTATCATTATTCTTCTCCCTTGATAGCTGCTTCCCACATGCCGCGGTACAGCGCCGATTTTTCCAAAAGCTCGGTGTGTGTGCCGGTACTTTCCACACTGCCGTTTTCGATTACAACGATGGTATCTGCATTGACAACGGTTCGTAATCGATGAGCAACCACAATAAGGGTTTTACCTTGTACCAAACTGCCGATAGCTTTTTGCATGAGGCTTTCGTTTTCGGTATCCATATATGCCGTCGCTTCGTCAAGGATAACAATCGGGGCATTTTTGAGCATAGCGCGGGCGATGGAGATTCGCTGTTTTTCTCCGCCTGAAAGACGGCTTCCGCCTTGTCCGCTTACCGTGTCGTAACCGTGTGCAAGTTTTCGTATAAACTCATCACAGCCCGATTTTTTTGCAATGCTTTCAACTTCTTCATCGCTCGCATCGGGTCTTCCTATTCTGATATTTTCGCGTATGGACATATCGAATAAATAGTTATCCTGCGACACATAGGAAATAATTTCCGAAAGCTGCTCAAGCGGAATATCTTTTATATCCGTCCCGCCGATACTGAGCTGTCCTGCCGTTGTATCCCAAAAGCCTGCAATCAATCTGATGATGGTAGACTTTCCCGAGCCCGACGGCCCGACAATAGCGGTAATGTGTTTTTCTTTTAATAAAAGATTCAAGCCGCTCAATATTTTTTTATCGTCCGTGTATGAAAAATCAACATTTTTAAATTCGATAGTATAATCGGAAATCGCTGCCCGTTTTTCCGTATGAGCCAATTCTTTTGATTCCAATATTCCGTTTATTTCTCCGGTGATGGTGTTTATCCGTGCAAGGTCGTCCAAAGCATTCGTTGCCGCAATGATGTTTTCGATGGTGCCGAATGACAGAATAATGATGGTAATAAGGTGCACGGATGTAATGGAATTATGTAAATAAAAGAATATGCCGAAAGGCAAAATCGTTAAGAGCATCATCGGACAGATAGTCCGGTATGCCGAAACACCGACCATACATTGCTTCATCCATCTATAATAAAAGTCCGCATTATTGTAAACCGCATCGCTGTATTTTTTATATGATTTTTCATTTTGATTAAAAGTTTTAATAACTTCGATACCGTTGATGTATTCAACTACGGCGCTATTCATTCCTTGATTTATTTTTACCGATTCGGCGTAGTTTGTTCCGTAGGATTTCATTGTCGTCTTCATAAACATCATACCGATAACAAGCGGCACAAGAGAAAGAGCCCCGAGTCTCCAATCCAAGAGGAACATATATACTAACAGAATGAGCGGGCCTACAATGTTTGCCGTCATTTCCGGAACGAGGTGTGCCAATGTTGTTTCCATTGAATCGACTTGTTCGACGAGAATGTTTTTAAGTTTACCCGATGATATATTGAGAATATCACCTAAGGGCATTTTAAACATCTTATCTGCAATGTCTTTGCGTATATCCTTCAATGCCGAAAATGTTGCTCTGTGCGATATTGATGTGGAAACCGACGCAAAGATTTCTTTTAATATAAAACAGAGCAAAATACTGCCTGCTGCCTTTGTGTAAAAGTGCAGGTCTTTACTGCCTCCGATAAGAGCGGCGACTGCTCCCGCTAAAATGATGTATGTAATAAGTCCCATAGCAACCTCAAGCAAGGCGCAAAATATGGAAGCTGCATACATCCCCTTGTGCTTACCGATGTGTTTTTTTATCAGGTTCATTGTGATTCTCCTCCGCACAAATAATGACGAATGATGTTTCTAAAAAAATCTTTGTTTTTTCTAAAGACTGTACCAACCGATAGTACTTCGCATGATACGATGACGGCATTGAGAAAAGCGATGCCGGTTTCACTTGTTAAGGGAATGAGTTTATCAAGGTCGTGTTCATGTAAAAATGAGCGTAAGTCCTGTGCTGATTCTTTTATCAGTTCATCGCGTAATTTTTTAAGCGTTTCATTTTTTTCCGCTTCCATTAAAAACATGGCATATAAGGATTTATACTCGTTAGGGTCAAGCATTTTCATAAGGGTAATTTCGATTGCGATATCTTCGGGTGAAGCGGAAGGATGGCTGCGCATAAAATCTTCGGAAAGATCGGAGCGGTATTCATTACCGTCAAGCATAAGGTCATAGAGCATTTCCGATGTGCTTTTATAGTGACGGTAAACGCCGCCCTTACTCATACCGGTTGCGGCGATAACATCTTCCATACCGGTATCGGCAAATCCTTTTTTTAAAAACACCTTTTTTGCCGCCTCCCTGATTTCCTTTTTACGGACATTTGCAGGAAGTCTTTTTATTGCACACATAGACTTTTCCAACGGCCTTCAATTAAAACAATTAGCGACGCATCCGTCGCTAAAATAAAGATAGTATAATTTAACATCAGTGTCAACCGAGTTTAACAGAGGAAATTAAAAATTACGAATTAAACTTTAAATCAACACCCCCGGCGAAAAACTGAGCCGGTGAGAAATTCCCGAATTTCTCTTTCATTTCCGTTTACCGGAATTTTCTTGTATGCGTTTTCACCGAGCAGGAGGGCGGTGTTGCAGACTTTGAATAAGAGTTCCAAGTCGTGGGTGATGATGAGCACGGGGACTTCTTGAGCGCAGTGTAAGATGAGCTTTGCGATTTCGTCCATACGCTTGTAGTCGAGGCCGCTGGTCGGCTCGTCTAAGATGATGATGCGCCTGTCGCTCAAAAAAGCCGTTGCAAGGGCGAGCCGCTGCTTTTGTCCGCCTGAAAGTTCCTGCGGATGGTCAAGCCTTTTTTCCCAAAGGTCAATTGTGTGCAGGTACTCAGCCGCTTGTTGCAAATAGGATTCATCCTTCCGTTTTGAAGAAGGAATAAGCTCGTTTTCTACCGTGTCAAAAAAAATCTGATAGTCAACATCCTGCATCATATAATACGCTGTCTTTAAGCGCTGCAGCCGCCACTTCCCGTAACCGATCTGTCCCGTGCAAGACAAAAGCCCGCCTAAGGCTTTGCCGAGCGTGGTCTTTCCTATACCATTTTTTCCGATAACGGCGGTAATCTCTCCTGCGTGTACATCAAACGAAAGGTTTTTGATAAGTTCCCGCCTGCCGATAGAAACGCTCAAGTCCTCGATATGCGTAACCGCTTGTTTCGGTACCGAAGGGTTTTCGCAGACAAGACTGTCATACCGTATTGCCCTCAGTCCGTACCGCCTGCAATCCTCTGTTGTCAGTTCACCTTTCAAAAAGATTTTTTCGATAGTGCCGTCCTTCATGTAGATGAGCTTATCGTACAATTCATTTAAGAAAAACAAGCGGTGCTCGGCAATGATAATCGTTTTTCCCATCGCCTTTAAATCCCGTATCATCGCTTGAAATTGCACAATACCTTCATAGTCGAGATTGGAAGAAGGCTCATCGAAAAACAGCAGCTTTGTGTCATAGATGAGTGTGGAAGCGATGGCGACCTTTTGTTTTTGCCCACCAGAAAGCTCTGAAAGTTTCGCGCCTTTAAGCGATTCTATCTGCATCGTTTGAAAAGCAGCATCGGTTTTTTCGCACAAGGTTTGAAAATCCATACCGAGGTTTTCTCCGGCAAAGGCAACCTCTTCCTCTGCAATGGTAGCAAAAAACTGATCGCTCGGATTTTGAAACACATTGCCGATGTACTTTGCCAATTCGCCCTTTTTATAATCCAAGATGTTCTTCCCTAAAATGCGCACCTCACCGTCGAGTATTCCGCCGTAATGATAGGGAATTAAGCCGTTTAATATCCGCGTTAAGGTAGTCTTCCCACAGCCGGAAAGTCCTGTAAGCACAACAAGCTCGCCTTCTTCAATATTTAAATCAATGGCGTGGAGCGTGGGACTTTCATCATTTTCATACGTAAAATTTTTTATCCGCGCTTCTATTATATTCATACTGATATCCTGATTAGCTCCACTGCCCTCTATAGCAGA
>NZ_CALHGC010000374.1 GCF_938029485.1 uncultured Treponema sp.
GATTATGTTTGCTATTTATATGGGTATATAGTGAGCATTTTTCAAAAAAAATTCTTGACGGCCTGCTCGTTCAATGCTACTATTTGAACTATAGAAACAAATTAACCGGCGCTCTTTTGAGAACCGAACGGAAACCTCTAAAAAGTTCGGTTTTTTAGAGGTTTTCCTTAGATATATGGGTATATGGAGAAATCTAACGGAGGAATCGGCGATGGTACGAAAGACGGTTGGACAGGCGGTAACGGCATTTCTTGACCGCCAATATGTGATGCGGGACGGTAAGAAGATAAAGTTTGTAGAGGGAATATTTACGATATTCGGGCATGGGAATGTCTGCGGTCTCGGTGAGGCCTTAGCGGCCGACTCGGGTAGTTTACGGGTGTATCAGGGAAGAAACGAACAGGGGATGTGTCATGCGGCGATCGGTTTTGCCAAACAGCACAACCGGCAAAAAATCATCGCGTGCACATCGTCTATCGGTCCGGGTGCCGCAAATATGGTAACCGCTTGCGCGCTTGCAACGGCAAATCATATTCCCCTCTTGGTCTTTACCGGCGATACCTTTGCAACACGGCAAAGCGACCCCGTACTGCAGCAAATAGAGCAGCCGTACAGTGCGGCTGTTACTACGAGCGATGCCTTTAGACCAGTATGCCGATACTGGGATCGCGTACAGCGCCCCGAACAGCTGATGACAGCGCTTATCAATGCACTGCGGGTGTTGACCGACCCCGAACTGACCGGCGGGGTGTGTATTTCCTTGCCGCAGGATGTACAAGGTGAGGTCTGGGATTTCCCCGAAAGTTTTTTAGCGGATCGGATACACACAATTGAACGCCGCCGTCCAGATGAAACGCTGCTTAAGCAGGCGGTAGACTGCATCGTCGGCGCTCGAAAACCGCTGGTGATTTGCGGCGGCGGCGTGCGGTATTCGGAAGCAGGGCCTGAGCTTTTATCGTTTTGTAAGACCTTTGATATTCCATTTGCAGAAACGCAGGCGGGGAAAGGCTGTATCGCAGGCAGTGAGCCGCTGAACCTCGGCGGTGTCGGGGTAACGGGAAACAGCGCCGCCAATACGATTGCAAAAGAGGCCGATTTGATTATCGGGGTAGGGACGCGCTTTACCGACTTTACCACTGCTTCAAAATGGCTGTTCCGGCATCCCGGCGTCCGGTTCCTTTCGATAAATGTCAGCGGCTTTGATGCGGGAAAGCTGGATGCGCTGCCGCTTGTGGGTGATGTGAAAGTCTGCCTTGCGGAACTGCTTCCGGCGCTTAAAAACGCGCAGTATCATACCGGATATTCGGGAGAAATCGAGGCTGCACAGGCCGGTTGGCATACGGAGATGGAGCGGCTTTCAGAATATGCCTATCTTAAAAACGGAACGGGATTTCAGCCGCTTATTGAAAAGCGCAATCCTCATTCGATTGATGATTTTATCCGCGCAACCGGCGGCGTTATTACGCAAACGGCTGCCCTTGCGCTTATCCGCAAGACAATCGAAGCCGATGCGGTTGTAACCGGCGCCTCGGGCAGTTTACCGGGGGATTTACAGCGGATGTGGACAACGGATTCACCCGGCGGCTATCATCTTGAATACGGGTATTCCTGTATGGGCTACGAGATTGCCTCCGCTGTCGGGGTAAAACTTGCGGAGCCTGCGCGCCCTGTGTATAGCATGG
>NZ_CALHGC010000375.1 GCF_938029485.1 uncultured Treponema sp.
GGATGACGTGGGGGAGCTCGGAGGACCGAGCTTCTGCGGCTGTGGGGGACTTGCATTCGTAAAGAATCATAGTGATGCGCTTCAGGATTACCGACCGTATTTAAAAAGTCATCGATTGCCTGCGCTTTCTCCGCTCCTTTTGTGCGGCTGATACGCTTTCGTGCTTCAACTACCCTTGCCCGCTGCGCTGTCAGCGCTTTAATTTTGTCCATCAGCTGCACGTCGGTTTTTATATCCGCATCGATAACGGCAGAGGCATATACATCCTGTTTTGCCGTTTGCAGCACGATAAACGGAACATCAGGCACCGCATATTCCGAAAACAGCAGATAATTTTTTTGTACTGCCGCCCGCTCATTTTCCGAAGGGTTATGCAGCAAGTCGATAAAACGGACGGCGTAGTTTTTTGCCAGTTCCTTTTTACATGATTCGGTTAGAATATTCTTTGAAAAATCTTCCGCTTCCTTTGACCAATCGGAACCGGTAAAGATAAGCAGAATATCCCTACCGTTCTTGCCGTAATTTTGAACTTTTGCATCATCGCGTTTTGCCGAAGAAGTAGAAACACAGCTACTCACCATAAAGACAAGGCAAAAGCCGATACATAGTAATCCATATCGATACAATTTATGCATGGAACGATTATAACACTAAATGACAAAACCGCAAAGATAGTATTTCTGAGCCTCGGTGCCCTAAACCTCGTTTATTCCATAACGGTGATTTCGACACGCCGGTTTTGTGCGCGGCCGTCTTCGTTTGCATTCGAGGCAATCGGTTTTGTTCCTCCTGCGCCGTTATAAATGAATACCCCCGCCGGAATGCCGCGTTTGGACAGTTCATCGACAACAACTTTTGCCCGCAGGAGAGATAGCTCATTTTGGGAGCTTTTATCACCGACATCGGCCGTATGACCTTCAACAAAAAGATTTTTAAAGGTAAGCGTTTTTAATACGGCGGCTATTTCATCGAGTTTTTTATCTTCTCCGCGTAATAATTCCGCCTTATCCGCAACAAAGTTTAAATTTTTCAAATTTAATAATATGCCGCGCGGTGTTTCCTGCGCATTAAAAATACCGTCTCCTTTATCTTTTATGCGTTCCTTATTTGAGTTATCTTGTTTTGCCGGTACAGCCGGAGTTTCCTCTATAGGTGTTTTAGCAGATTGCCGGACAGGAGACTTTGCGGGCTTCTTAGTGCCGTCAAGTAATGCCGTTGCCGGTACGGATCCGCCGTTGTAAACGGTATGCTGCCCGTAGCCGTAAAAATGCAGTAAAAAACCGCGCTGCCGGATTGTTTCGTCACCCTTATAGAAAAATGTTTCATCGATTTTTTCCCGAATAAAGAGCGGGCGGCTCCGGTTATCAAGATAAATATCCGCCGTTCTACTTCCTTCCGAACGGAGCATATCGGGATCGCCTAACCGATCTTCCCCGTGATACCGCAGGGCGAACATCGCCTTTACATAATGAGTATCCTCTCCATTGTATTTCTTTTTGCCGATGTATTGATATTCTGCAAGTACCGGTACTCGCGTCGGATTTTTCCCTTGCTGCGGGCATACTACGATAATACTTTCGGCAGTCCACTTTTTCCCGATATCCTGTTCTTCAAGGTGCTGCGCCGGACTAGCCGGAAAATTCCGCAACACAGGATAACCCGAGTCTTGTGTAAAGTACAGTCCGGAATGTTGCAGCTTTGATTGTTGCGCGGCTCCTATTGCCGGATGAGCCGACTGCGTAAAAGCAATCGGTTTGATTTCATCAAGTTTTTTTGCCGTACCGACCATATTCTTGCGGGTTTCCTCCAGTACAAAGGCCTCGCCTTCATACCGATAGGCCGGCTCATTGTTATAAACGGCACTTTTTTCATCAAGGTAGATATAGGCTTCCCTATAGGTGAGTCCTGCATAAATGCCGTTTTTGTAAACCGAATAGTCGGCACGCTCCGAAATGGTAATTCTCCCATTTTCTGCAAATGCAATAAGCGGAATTAATATGCAGGCAATAATTATTGTTCGTTTCACTTAGTTCTCCTATAAAAAGCGCTGACTACATCGGCTCTTATCAGGTATCTTTTATATCATCGTCAAATACGGCAAGATAATTACCATGCTCTGTTAAGTCTGTTGATTTTACCGGTAAAATCGGTACAATCGGCATATCGATATTTTGAGGTTCCTATGATTCTGTTTATCTCCTTTCTTATCATTTTGGCAATGCTTTCGACTAAAATCAGCGATAAATTCGGGCTACCACTCCTTATCGGCTTTATTCTGATCGGTGTTCTTGTCGGAAGCGATGTTTTAAATTTATTCTATTTTGATAATGCCCTTTTAACCAAAAAAATTGCGGATATTCTGTTGATCTTTATTATTTTTGACGGCGGATTCTGCGTTTCTAAAGATACGTTTCACAAAGTTGCCGGCCCGTCGATGACGCTTGCGATCCTCGGCGTTGCGCTTACTTCGGCGACGCTCGGCTTTTTAATTCACTTTGTCCTAAAATTCGATTTAGCGTATTCGATGCTGATTTCTTCTATTATTTCTTCTACGGATGCTGCCGGTGTTTTTATGATTACCAAGTCAAACCCGATTAAGGATAAACTCGCGGCAACGCTCAATGTTGAATCTGCAGCAAACGACCCAATGGCAATTTTGCTGACCCTCACCTTTGTGCATATTGCAACCGGAGCGTTTGATACCCCTGCATTGACTGTTGCGCGGCTTATTTGGCAGTTTGTCGGTGGCATCATTATCGGTTACTTTGCCTTTCAAATTTCAGTATGGTTATTCAACCGGTTACAGTCGGATAATAGAGGAAATTATAACGTTTTAATGCTGGGCTGCGTACTGCTTGGATACGGCGCAGCGGAGCTTTGCCAAGCGAACGGAATTATCGCAGTATTTTTTATGGGCTACTGGATCGGCAATACCGCTTTTCCGGCCAAGCGCAGCGTCGGAAGTTTCCTCGAAAGTGTTTCTACAATTTTTAATATCACCCTCTTTATTATGCTCGGACTTTTATCGTTTCCCCACCGGTTCGTCCATATCTGGAAAGAAGCCCTCATCATTGTCGGCATTATGATGTTTGTCGCACGGCCGCTTGCTGTGTTGGTTTCCACGTTTCCGTTTCAATATACACGGAAGGAAAAATTCTTTTTAATGTGGGGCGGAATTAAAGGTGCGGTTCCCATTGTTCTTGCGACCTATCCGCTTGCGAACGGGTTGGACGAGAACGGTTTTATCTTTGATACCATCTTCTTTGCCGTTTTCCTTTCCTGTATCATTCAGGGAACGACGCTCGCACCGCTTGCACGGCTCTTGAAATTTACCGATCCCAAAAAACCGGAATCGCTGTATTCGGTTGAACTGTATTCGCTGAAAGCAAGCGATATTGATATCTTTGATATTTATATAGAAGATCATTCCGGCAGCATCGGTCAAAAGATCAGTGCGCTCCATCTTGATAAGGATACGCTTATCAGCTCAATCGTGCGCGGAGGAAAAATCATCTTTCCTAAGGGCGATACCGTTATTCAAAAAAGCGATATTCTCTATGTGCTTGCTCATTCTGCAAAAATACAGGAAATTACCGACAAGCTCAATGAACCGCGCGAGTAAGCTACCGAGATACTCAACAATATGTCCGGCGCCGTTTATCCGATATGCCCGAATATTGCCCAACACCGATAAAACGGATATAGTAAATCCATCAATGTATACTTGCGAATTACGTAAGGGGAGGAGTCTCCATGAGCGAAAATAAATTAAAGATTATCGGTTGGATAGGAACTGCGCTATCGGTTACCATGTACATATCTTATATTCCTCAGATTATGAATAACTTGAGCGGAAATAAAACCGTCTTTCTTCAGCCCTTAGCGGCAGCCATCAATTGTACAATATGGGTTTTATACGCATTGTTGAAAGATAAAAGAGATTACCCGCTTGCTGCAGCAAATGCCCCCGGCGTCATTTTCGGTTTGATAGCAGCAATCACCGCTCTTTAGAAGACTTACTTTTATATGGCAGCAGACTTTAAAAACGTTAATCGTCATTGAGAGTCAGCACCATGTTGATTTCATCCCGATAGCTGCCGTCTTTTAGCTTGTACGCATTGGGTAGTCGCCCCCATGCGGTAAAGCCGAAGCGCTCATAAAGCTTTTGCGCGCGCAAATTGTCGGAATAAACGCCGAGTTCAATTTGCTCAATCTCGTTCTTTTTTGCAAAGGATAGTATTTCCCGTAAAAGAAGACTGCCGATACCGATGCCCCAATACTTTTGTTTTACGGAAATACCGAAACGCCCGCGATGCTTTGTTTTAAGGTGTTCGGCAATAGGAGCAATACCGCAGCTGCCGGCAATTTCATCATCTATCAAAGCGAGCAACAGTAATTTATTCGGCTGCTCTTCCCAGTTTCTTAGGATATTTGTTTCTTCATCTTCGGTAAGTATAATTTCTTCGGGATACCGCAGCATAAAATAGGTTTCTTCATTGCTTATCCGTAAAAATTTCACCATTGCAGCTGCATCCGATACCGCCGCACTCCGCAGCGTACATACGCAGTTGTCCTTCAGGGGATAGTCTTTTTCAGCATATATCATATTTTGTCTCCGTTGCGACCTGCACGCTATACAAGTTTTTCTTCTCTTTGAAGCATTATAAATGCAATAATTATAAATACTTCGCACAGCAGAATCGATTTTTCCGCGTAGTATTGTATTGTAATAAACCCGACGGCAACACCAACACCGAAACTTGCAATGATGAGAATATACTTAAAAAACGAATACAGATATTTTACGTCTTTTGTCGTCCGGTATTTTGCAAAGTTTATCATACTGCTTTTTAAGTTTCCGGTAATCATGGTTGTCGCAATCGGGTTGCCGTCAACCTTATCGAAATTGACTACTTGCAGCGCAGCAATAAAAGAGATAACGGAGTTGATAATATCATGCGCAAAATAAGTACCGGTTAATCCGATTGCAGCAATGGTTAAGACTTCAAATACCAATACCATAACCATTCGGGCATAGTTTTTAACATAATGCTTGTTTTTTAGAAATTCTGAAATAAAAATTCCGAACGCAAACGTAATAATGGGTAAAATATATTTAAGGGATTTATGCAGTTCCCGATTAGCAGCCGAGATAAATAGAAGCACAACATTACCGGTTTGGGCATTCGCAAATACCCTGCCTTTTAATAGGTAAGAGTAAGCGTCCAAGAAGCCTCCCACTAACGAGAGACATACGCCGATTACGATATTGTCATGCAGTTTTTCTTCTTGTAACGTATCCACCTGTAAGCCCGTTGTAGCGTCTTTCAGTATTGAAATGTCCAAAGACGTATAGGTATGATAGGGCTAAACTTATCACCTGTCAACATATAGAAAACAGAGAACCTTTCCGTAAGCATTCCGTAAGCCTTTTGAAATAGCCTGTTGAACAGTGTACGTCCGTGTACACTGTTCAACGACGAGTTTGCACTGCAAACTCGCTACTGCCTCACACCACGGACAAGTTTTTCTCACGAAAAACTTGCTTTTGTTCAATTCCACGGACATCCATGTCCGTTCTGAATTTACAAGGCGCGAAAAAAAATTAACCGCAGGCGTATCTTTGATACGTTGAGGATTAATTTTTTCGAAGCAACGAAGGAGATACCCGCATATTTCAAAAGGAATTTCCTTTTGTCTTGACCAATATATGCCGATACTATAAAAGTAAGGTCTTAGATAGAAGGAGCAATATAATGGCAGCTAAAATAGGCATAAAACTCGCAGATGGGACGTTCTTTCCCATTATGGACGACGATTCCTCCGCCTCTGAAACGCTTGAATTAACTACGGTACGCGATAATCAACGAAGCGTACAAATTAATTTATTCAAAAAAGAAGATGATGCTTCCGACCCCCTGTATATCGGATCGTTAATCGTTGAAGATATTCAGGAGAAAGCCGCCGGTGATCCGACAATCGAATTACAGTTAGCACTCGATGAAGACAAAAATCTTTCGGCTGAAGCTGTCGATAAAGATTCCGGTTCCCATCAGGCATTGAAGGTATCGTTGGAAACATTTGCGGATCAAGCATTTGACGATCTTGATTTTGATTTAAGTTCGGAAACGGCCGATGCCGATATCGATCTTTCTGCAAGTAATACAAATATAGACAATGACTTCGATACGCAACATGAATTTTCCGCTTCAACTTTTTATACGGACGAAGATGAAGAAGAACAGCATCCGAGACGAGGCATACCTGTTTGGCTTTTAGTCATCCTTATTTTACTCGGTATTGCCGCGCTCGTTCTCGGCATCCTGTTGCTAACGAAAAAAAATCTTGCTGAAGAAGACCATCCTATGGCAATACAGCCTGATACAACGGCAGTCATCCCGTCGGAAAAACCGCCGATGCAAGAATCCGCAGTATCTCAAGCTGCGCCTTCGTTGCCTGCAGAAAAACCGGTAACCGAACCGCCGGCTCCTCAACCGGCAGAATCCGCTCCGATAGAGCAGCCGGCGCCGCAGCAGCCTGTTCAGACGGAACAACCGGCAAAACAAGAACCGCCCGTTCAGCAGACTAAGCCTGCGGTAAAAGAACCGGCTGCCTCCGTAGCAGCGCAGAAAGCAATCCGGTATAAGCTTCGTTGGGGCGATACGCTTTGGGATTTATCGGAAACGTATTACCGCAATCCGTGGTTGTACACCGAGATTGCAAAGCATAACAAACTTAAAAATCCTGATTTAATCATTTCGGGAACCTATATTGAAATTCCTCCGCAGTAAGATATTATTCGGTAAGCAAGGGCGTTTTCCGCGCTCTTGCTTGCCTCTTTTTCCGTTCCGGCTTTCTCTCTTTTCTCTATTTCTCTTCATAACTTCCGTTGCAGCCTGTGCAGCCGATAAAGGCGCTGTCTTATTAAAAGATATAAAAGCAGGAAACTACGGTTTTTTTCTAAAAACCGATAACGCAGTTTACCGCAGCGTCAAAATGATGGGACGAGGAAGCGCCTACTATGTCGGATTGCACCTTAAACGTGCAGGACACGAACAAGCGGCTCGTTTTTACTTTGCACAAGGGGAAAAACTGTACGAAGCGCCGTTAAACCGCCTGTGCCGCGAAGAATTATACGAAACAGGTACACCTGCCGAACGTCTGCAATCGGTACAAAAGCGCTTGCAGGAACTTGCCGGAACGCCTGCTGCATCCGGGCAAGAAGATAAGGCGCAAGCTGAAAAAGAGCGGTTATCGTTATTAGAGCTTCGGCTCCTTTTGCAGACAGGCGCTTACGGCAGCATTACACAATCGCCGGAAACGCTGTATCTTACCGGCCCTTTGACAGCGGAGCTTGCCGATGCCTTTCCTCACTTCGGTAAGGATATGTCTCCGTTTTTATATAAGCTCGCCGAATCCCGCATAGCGTTTTTTAAAAAACGCTATGCGGAAGCATGGAGTTCCGTACAAGAGGCGTTCGGCATAGAGCATACGTTTGCCAACCTCGCTTCTCCTGCACTGCTTTCCGATATCGGTAAGGCGGGTGTTTACGGCGCCGAAAACGCTGCCGATGCCGCCGCCTTTTTTGAAGATTTTGCAGCGCAAGCACGGAGCGCCGCCGCCGAAGAACATATTTCCGATGAGGAGAAACGCCGTTATCTTTTTTATACATCCTTTTATGAAGCCCGCTGCCGGACGAAGATCGGCGGCGCCGCACAACGTGAACAAGCCGTACAACTTTTCTTACAGGCGGCTGAATTGGCCGGAACCGATGCCGACTTTGATTCCGCGCTATGGTATTATTTGGATACCGTAAAGATACGGGGGCTGTCCCGTTACCTTGCCGCATTAGCGGAGACATCAGCTCGCTGGAAAAATCCCGTGTGGTATGCCGATTTGATACAATCGTTACGAGCGCAGCTGACTACAGCAAAAGACTGGAAAAACTTAGAAGCTCTCTATGCTGTGCTGGTAAAAACGAATATGCCGGAGCAGCGAGCTGCCGTTGCCTATACGCTTGCCTGCGCAGGAAAGCTCCCGCCGGATAGAACGGTACGGTTATTGCAAGAAGCCGCCGGAGAATCGCATGACGCGCTTTACTACCGGATTATGGCCGCATACCGGCTGGGCGGCAGCCGGCTGTTGGAGAATACATTTCAACTCCGCAGTGCGGGCAATGAGCGGCCGCAGTCCGGCGGTGCACAAGTACAACCGGCAGGGCACATACAAACAGGCAGCACGCAAGCCGGCGGCGTTCAAACTCAGTCCGGTATGCGCGCCGACAGCAGTCAAGCCAAATTCGGCGAATTTTCTCCGCAAGAGGCGCGGACTTATATCGGCGGCTTGCTTCATTTCGGCCTATACGATATGGTCTATCCCCGCGTTGCCGCCGTGTATCCGTCGATTCCCGCTGAA
>NZ_CALHGC010000376.1 GCF_938029485.1 uncultured Treponema sp.
TCGTAAGCAAAGAACGCCGAACCGCTGATGGTATTACGTTTGACAGTATGGCAGAGATGAACCGATATCGTGAGTTGAAAATGCTTGAAAAATCCGGCGTAATAGCAAGCCTTGAGCTACAGCCGAAATTCTTACTTATTCCAAAAACAGAAAAAGGCGGCAGAGCAGTCTACTACAAAGCCGACTTCAAATATACCAAAGACGGCAAAACGATATACGAAGATGTCAAAGGCGTACAGACCGAAGTATACAAACTCAAGAAAAAACTACTATTCTATCACTATCCTGATATTTGCTTTTTTGAAAATAAAGTATGAAAGATGCTTGACATACGCATTATAAATACGTATTATAAAATTATGACTGCAAAAGAAGTTTTAAAGCTATTAAACCAAAATGGCTGGTATGTGCACGAAACAAAAGGTTCTCACTTTCAGCTCAAGCATCCTGAAAAGCAAGGAAAAATAACTATTCCTATGCACGGCGGTGATTTAAAACCAGGCACTTTGAATAGTATCTTAAAACAAGCAGGATTAAAATAGGAGGCGATATATGCGTAAAATGACTTATTTAGCAGTTTTTGAGCCGGCAGGAAACGGTGCCTATAGCGTCTATTTTCCGAATGTCTTAGGTTGTGTAAGTTACGGAAAAAACTTTCAAGAGGCGCAAGCAATGGCGCAAGAAGCGCTCGAATTACATATATACGGTATGGAAAAGGACGGTGATACGTTGCCTATCGAGACTTTTTCTGATATACAAACAAATGCAGGCGATATAGTATATGCAATTACTATTTATCCTGATTTTGTGAAAAATCAAATGGATAATCGACGAGTTAAAACAAATTGTACTATTCCGTATACGCTAAAACGGAAAGCAGAAATGCAAGGTATAAATTTTTCGCAAGTATTGGAAACTTCGCTAAAAGTAATGCTGCAATGAATATCGATTATCTACAGCTGAAAATATAATTGTATTTTCATTGAGGATATGATATATTTCATTTAAGGACAATAAAAATGCAAGTAAAAGTATTAAGCGTAAAAAATCCTTTTGCCTATTTAATTCTGCAAGGCGGTAAAGATGTAGAAAACCGTACATGGACTACCGATTACCGCGGCAGACTTTATATTCATGTAAGCGGCGATACGTTGCCGTTTTTGCCAGATGAACCGAATCTGACAGATGATTATGCTCGAAAACTTGAAATATTTTTAGATACTCTTGCAGCGTATTATTCTAAATGCGATATAGACAAAGGTGCTACCGTCGAAAGTTTTATGAATGCAGTTATTGATAAGCCTGAAATCTGGCTTTTAAAAAGTCAATCGATAATCGGTTATGTTGATTTAGTTGATATTATACAAAACAGCTCCAGTCCGTGGTCTATAGACGGACAGTATCACTGGATATTAAAAAATCCTACAGTTCTTGAAAATCCTATCCGGCAAGTTAAAGGCAGATTAGGATTATGGAATTATAACCTGCCTTAACAACTATCTTTCCTTAAAAGCATATCCTTATCTCATTTTATTTGTGTTACGCACTGCGATTGGTTTACAATAAAAACACTTGAACTTTTTTTAGGAGGTGTTTTTATGCTTTCATATTGCGGGAGACCTGTTATTTGTTTTGATGCTTCCGGCGGAGGCGGCGGTAGTTTTGCGCGAAGAATAGGCGTAGGAACTAAAAATAGTTTTATCCTCAAAACAAAAGACGATAGGGGGCGTGTTCGTTACCGCTAACCTATGAAAAACCTGTATGCGTCAATACAGTACATGGCGGAGAATATCAGCTCTGCCATTGTGCTTTATTCACTCGGAAAAGACTCAACGGTAATGCTGGACTTATTCAATAAGTTCATGAAGGGGCGGTATACGCCCGTTTTTTTATATTACTGTGAAAACCTCGAAAGCAAAAATAAAGTCATCCGTTATTACGAAAAGCGGTACAACATTAAGATTGAGCAGTATCCTCATTACGAAACAACGTACCTTATTTCACGAGAGGGGAAAAATATAAAGCGGCTAACAATGGCCGATACCTTCGCCGCATTGCGAGCAAAATATAATATTGAATACATAGCGTTAGGTTGGGAGGCTTGCGAGAGCTTAGCAAGAGCCTGTATGCTTAAAACCTTTGATAACGGCATTGATTGGAAATACAAAAAGCTCACACCCCTTCATATCTGGGCGAAAAAAGATATAGACAACTACATAAAACAAAACCGCCTCATCCTTGCGCCGGAAGTTTATTCCGGTTTTCGCAATATTGACATCTATAAAGGCGAATCTCTCGAATGGCTTAAAAATAACTTTCCTGATGATTATCAAAAATGGGTAACAAAATACCCGATGGCGCAGGCTGATTTTATAAGGTGGCAGGAATATGGAAAATAATAAGTTTGAAGTCTATCAAATACAAACGGTACAGCGCAGCAGCATCCACGAAGCTCCGTATAATCCGAGAAAAATATCGAACGAAGCCCGTAAAAAACTCAAAAAGGGCTTAAAAACGTATGGACTGGTTCAGCCGATAGTCGTCAACCGCAAGACAATGAATGTTGTCGGCGGACATCAAAAACTATCGATAATGGACGAGGAATATAAGTACCCGGCAAATGATTATTCTTTGCAAGTATCGATGATACAGGTAGACGAGGAAACAGAAGTAAAAATCAACATCTTTTTGAATAATCCCGCCGCTCAAGGCGAATGGGATAACGAGTTATTACAAGAAATAAAACTGTCCTATCCCGATATTGACTTTCAAAAAGACTTAGCCTTTGACATGTTGGATATGCAGTATATTTTTGCCGGTTCAAGTCTCTTTGATGATGAAAACGACACCCTTTTTGACACCAAGCCTGAGCAGGAAGATATAGTTGATATGGTAGAAGAGGCGAAAAAAGCTGACCGTCTGAAAGCTGCGCGACAGGCGGAACGGGATATGCGCAAAGCCGATAACCGAAGCGATAACGACTATCAAGCAAAGTACGATGACTACACGCTTACTCTCGTATTTGAAAACAATGCCGCAAAGCAGGATTTTTGCAAGAGGGCGCACATCGAAGCAAAAGAAAAGTTTGTAAAATCTTCAATCCTTTATGACGTGGCGGATGGTAAAATCAACATGAGAGGACAACCGTAATGGCTGAAAAATGGGAGCGGCAAGAGGGGGAAAGCGCGAAACAATACGCATACTTTAAAACATTTCTTGACCTTGGTGCCTTGCGGACAATCCCAAAAGTGCAGGAAAAGTGTAGTAAAAGTGCATCATATTTGTCGAAATTGTCTGTACAAAACAACTGGATAGCCCGTGCCGACGCTTACGACCGCTATATTGACGAAATTACCCGTAAGGAAAATATCGAAGCGATTAAGAAAACTAACAAAGAAAACATACAGCTTGCGCAGGCGATAAAGTTTGTCGTGGGGAAAAAGGCAAAATTACTCATCGACAAGATAAAAGCTGCCGGAGAGAATACGGAAGGTTTAAACGAAGTGATAAACGAAATATCGTGGAATGTCTTACCGCAGCTTGCGAATATGGCGGTTGAAATTGAGCGCAAAGCGTATGGCATGAATGAGGAAATCTTAAAAATATCTATAGGGGACAATTCCGGCATTGATGATATTGAAGTGAGTATATCGCTTAAAAAGGCGGCATTACGTGAAAAACTAATGCCGATTGAAGATAAGAATAACCCACAAAAGGATAACGCATGAGAGCCGAACCGGTATCCCCACCAACACTGATAAAGACCGGCTGGAAGTGTATTGATGACAGGACGCTTACCGCTGATATGCTTAGAGGCGACAAGGAAGCGCAAGAAGCGTTTATCAATGCGCTTACCCCCGCAGAGCTTGACGCGCTGCCGTTCGACTGGGGCTTTTGGGCGAGGGATGATCAGCTTCCGCCTAGAGACTGGATCACGGGAGAAAAATACATCTGGTGCCTCCGCTGCGGACGCGGCTGGGGTAAGACACGGACAGCAGGGCAAGCAATCATAGAAGCGGTGAGAACGGGCAAGTACAAACATCTTTCGTTATGCGGAGCGACAGCCGAAGAGGTGCGCGATATTATGATTAACGGAGAGTCGGGGCTTGCCCGCTATTGCCCGCCTGATCTCGGTATGGTGTATAAGCCGTCGATAAAAAAAGTCTTTTTCAGCAACGGTGCAGTTATCAGTATTTTCTACGGTTCAGAGCCGGAGAAATCCAGAGGGGCGCAGTCTGATGGGCTCTGGTGCGATGAAATACATAAATGGCAATATCCTGAAGAAACCTTTGATAACCTTCTTCTTGGCTTGCGCTTAGGGAGCAATCCTTTATGTGTGGTAACGAGTACCCCGAAACCGACAGCATTTACCAAGCGGCTGGAAGGACTGACAAACAGCGACGGGAAACCCTGCGTACACGTAACCGTTGGCAGCACCTATGAGAATAAGTCAAACCTTTCTCCCGCATTTATTAGCACGATTGTGTCAAAGTACGAAGGGACCCGTTTAGGGCAGCAGGAACTCTACGCGCAAATTCTTGACGATAACCCCAATGCCCTCTTTAAAAAAGACTGGATAGAAAACAACAAAGTTGACGCTTTACCGCTTGTTGCAAACCGATACCGTATTGTTGTCAGCGTCGATCCTGCGGCAAGCCATTCGGCAGATTCAAACCATACCGGTATTATCACGGTATTAGAGGGGGCTGCCCCTGAACGGCTTATCAGCGCCGCTGCTATTCAGCACAAAAACGAAAGCCACTACTACGTGTTAGCGGATGCGTCTCTTATCGGAACACCCCATCAGTGGGGCTTAACGGTAAAAGCTATGGCAGAAATGCAGAAAGCAGATACGGTTGTCATCGAAGACAATCAAGGCGGCGACATGGTAGAAAGCACGCTTATCAACGCAGGGGTAACGCAGCGTATTCAGCGTGTGCGGGCAGTGCATTCAAAACTGGCACGAGCGCTTAACTCATCAACCCTCTGCGAACAGGGTCGCATTCACTTCTACCGGAACCCGCTTTCCTATAACGCGGAACACGGAACGGATCCGCTGGATATGTTAGAAGATGAATTATGTAACTGGCAGCCGGGCGACGATAGCCCCGACCGCATGGACGCATTCGTTCACGCAATCAATTATTTAAAACCCGATTTAAAAGACTTAGCGCAGGAAGATAAAGCAAAAAGAGCATTGTTTAATGTTCTGGGAGGCGGAGTATAACATGAAACTTGCAGATTTTTTTATGCGGAACCGAGGCATCTCCGGTTTATTCTTAGATAGCGGCATTACAAAGCGGGATGCAGCTGAAGCATTTAGCAGTGTAAAAACGGACTATGTGCTATCCCGCTCCCTGTATTCGTCAGCGCCATCGCATCAGAGCGGCTATCTTGACTATGCGCTCGGGAACTACTGTACCAAGCTCTATATCGATACCTTTTGCTGGTTTATCGGACTACCCGATATTCAAGCGGAAAGCGATACGTTTTCAAAATCGATACAAGCGTTTTTAACGAGAAATAAGACGCTATTATTCAATGTTTACAGGCAAACAATGGTAGACGGTAAACACTACGTATGGATAAGACTAGAGCAAACGGCGACGGGAAGGAGTGAAATCCGCATAAAGCAAATCCCCCTTGAGCTTGTTATTGAAGAAGATTGTATCAAAGACCTTACAGGCGGCTATACGCGCTTCGTAACTGAAACAGTAGAAAAATGGAAAGAGAGAGGCGTAGACCGTAAAGCGACCATCCGTATCACCCTTGAAGCAGGCAAGGAGACAATCGACATTGACGGCGACCTGCCTGCAGGGTATCAGCAGAAGCAAATAGTCAACCGTACCGCCTTCCCGTTTGTGCCGGTATTTTGCCTTTATAACAACAAGCAAACATTCTTAAAAGACGGAATCCCCGAAATTGCTCCGGCGGTTCCATTTATCCGCCGGTATGATGCGACCTTGCGGAAACTCGGACGGCATATCGACAATATCCTTGAGCCGCGCTTATTGGTAAAGGTGAAAAACGTTGCGCAATTTCTTAAATACTCATTCGGTCTTACGGATGAGAAAATCGGACATATCGCAGAAGGAAAAGAAGCGGTTGATATGACGCAATTTAAGGCGGCTATTATGGACGGTGAAGATGCTGCAAGCGATATACGGTATGTCGGGCAAGCCAATAATGTAGAAAGCGCCGTATCTCTTCTAAAACTCTTACACTGGATTATCGTTGAGCTTACAATGCCTGAATATCTGTATGGAACAGCAATGCAGTCAACCAACGCGAGCGTTGCTGAGCAGTCTCCGGTATGGGCAAAGAAGGTAGAAGGACGGCAAGGTGAATATAACGAGTTTTACTATTGGCTTGTCGATGTGTTCAAAGTAGCCCGCATTGCACTTGCAGGACGTGATGAATTTGCAGGGGACGGAGGAGCCGATAATCCGATCGTTCGCTGGCAGGAGCTGACGGCAAAAGATGATGTTGCAATGATGAATGCACTCGCCACCTTTGTCGGCGCAATGGATAAAGCCATGACAATGGGTTTAGTCTCTCCCAAAAGCGCCTTTAATACCCTTAAAACCTTTATGGCAATCCCCGCAGACTATGAAACGGAAAAGGATGCCGCTACAGAATGGCTCAAGCTCAAAATCAGACTTGAAGCATTGCAGGATAGGATCCGCAGCGGAGACATAGAAGCCGAAGCCGCGATTGAAGACCTGTTTAAGAGTGCGTAATTCAGCTGCGCTGCGTTTAACCGGTTAGGGAGCTGGCATACATGGACTTTGATTTATCGGGTTTGCCGGAAGAGTTGCAAGGCTTTATCCGCACGGCATTACAAGGCAGGCGTAAGGCATTACTGACCGCCGAAACAGAGATAAAAGCCGCATTGCAAGACAGTATCAATCGTATACGGGAGCGGATCGGTAAGAGGGGCATTTTTACCGGCATTACTCAAGAACTGGCAGAGCACATAGCAGAGGAAAAAGTCTTTTTTGCTTCCGAGCTTGAACGTATTACGCAGGAAGGATTAACCCGCGCAGCGTATGCGGGGCTTTTTGTCGGGGAGCAGACAAAGCAGTACTACAAAGCAAAAGGCTTACTCAAATTCCGGCTGATTGAAAAAGACGCGCTCCGTGAAGCGGAAATAATCGCAGAAAGCACACTACGCAAGCAGCGGATATTCAAGCATAAAGAATTTGTCCTTTCCGATCGGATATGGGATATATCCGATAACAACTATGAAAAAATAAAAGAAATTATTTCAAGCGGTATCAATACCGACTGTGTTGAAGTTGCAAAGGCATTACAGCAGTATGTCAAAGAAGGTGCCGCGACATTTGCAGAAAACTACCCGAATATGTACGACAGGATGGGCGGGCGGGTTCCGAAGAATTTAAACTATGAAGCCTTACGGCTTGCCCGCAACGAATTATCCGAGGTGTATTGGCAGGCAACGATTGAAGGCTTTAAAGAAAATCCTGCTGTGAGGGCGGTAAAATGGCTTTTATCGAATAACCGGCTTGCGGGCTATCATGATATTTGCGACACAATGGCGTATTCTAATAATCACGGATTGGGCGCGGGGATATATCCTGTCGATGAAGCTCCTGAAAAGCCGCATATCTGCTGTCTTTGCGCCTTAGCGCCGGTTATCGCAAAAGATATAGAGCGTGGCAATATTGCCAACAAGCCGCCTGAAAATTGGGAAGCAATCAAAACGCGGCTGGAGAACACTTCCGCATTTACTAATCTGGAAGAATTAACCGAAGCGCAGAAAAAGAAACTGAAAGAGCAACGGCACGCGGCGTATATCGTACGGCTTGAAAAGAAACTTGAAACGCTCCATAATGAACCTGCCAAATACCGAAAAGCATACGCTACTTGCTATGGTACTACCGTCAATAAGCATAAACAAAACCGGCATATTTTCGATTCTAAAACACTTAAAAAAGACGGCAGCTACTTCAAAAACGATATGGAAGCCTTGCAAACGATTATCGATGAAAAGGCGGGAAAAGGCGTCATATCACTGACGAAAAGGAACCTTATAGAAATTATACAAGATGATAGGCTGAAAGGATTTGATATTGACCCAAAAACCAGTGAAGCAAGGGAAACCTGCAAAGCGAAAATTCATTACAGCAAAACTGGTATTCATCTTGTCCCGTATACATCAAGGGAAAAGGAGAAAAAATGATATTTTATCCTAAAACGGAATTAGAACTCTACGATATATGCGAGAAAGCGCATACTATTAAAGTTATTCTCCATGATAAAACAGTTATAGAAGGAACCGTATACGGTTTTACATCGGCGGTCAACAACGAACCTGAAATAGCCGAGATAGACATAAAACTTAAAAACGGGCAGCTAACCGGCGCGTTTCAAGACGAAATAGAGAGCATCGAG
>NZ_CALHGC010000377.1 GCF_938029485.1 uncultured Treponema sp.
TTTTTTATAAATTTTTATACTGTAATAATTTATAAAAAATACGTCGCAAATAAGTCTAAGGTAAACCTCTAAAAACGGAAGTTTTTAGAGGTTCCCTATAGCTTATATAGCTTTATGATACCGTATTTTTCAGGTAAGCGCAAGGAAGAATTTAACATGATTTTAACAGGGAGCTTGCATTACAGTGTAACAGCTACAGCGCTATTTGTAACCGTTGTTTTAATGCATTTTGCAGCTCTTGTGAAAAATTAACTCCGGCTTCGGTATCGCTTGGTGATGGTCTTCATAATGAGCGAGCATCATAGCCATAGCATCCTCTGCCATCTCTATTGCTTCAGCGATTGTGTCTCCAAATGTAAAACAGCCGGGAATATCAGGAACTTTTACACTTATTTTTCCGTCATCGTATTCAAACATAACAGGATATGTATATTTCATATTAAGCTCTCCCATAAAAAGTCAAGAAGAAAGTGTCAACTTTCGATTGACTTTTTACGCACGTTCGCAACGAAGTGAGAACGTGCAGATGATATACAAGTTTGCACTTGAGCAAACTTGGGTAAATAAAAGCCGTGCTATTTATACGGCTTTTATTTTACGCTTCTTTAGCTATTTTAAGCCCGCTGCTTTTAGAATGTTATGGGCAGTTCCTACCGGAATATCGCCTTTATGACGAGGTATTGCTATCATTTTACCTGTTTCTTTATGAATTGCCTTATCGTGTTTTGCTCCGGCAATAATTTCATAACCTGCTTTTTTTAATAGTTTTATAATCTCGTTTGCCGTCATAAGTAGCACCTTATACTATTATTATAACACGTGTTAATACGTATAACAAGTGCTATAGGGAGTGTTAGTTTTTTCGGCATACTATTTTTCCCTACGGATTAAACATAATAATAAACCTGTTCAACAACGAAGTTATCGAACAGGTCGAATATACGTGATAAGTATCAAGAAATTGATAGGGGCGTTGCATCATCCTCCGATTATTACTAAAAAAGCCTGTTCTTCCGCAAAGGAAAAACAGGCTTTTTGCATCACAGCTTAAAAATTACAGGCTGCCTTTTGCCGCTTTAACCGCTTCGGTCAGCATCGGAAGTACCTTGAACAGGTCTCCTGCAATACCGTAATCGGCTACACCGAAGATCGGTGCATCAGCGTTCTTGTTGACCGCGATGATGTACTCGGAATCCTGCATACCGGCAAGGTGCTGAATTGCCCCGGAAATACCGACTGCCACATAGATGTGCGGATGTACGGTTTTACCGGTCTGTCCAACCTGATGGTTTGCATCCATCCAGCCGGAGTCAACAACGGCACGGGAAGCGCCGACAACGCCGCCGAGCGCTTGAGCCAAGTCTTCAGCCAGTTTGATACCCGCTTTGGGATCTTTACCGATACCGCGGCCGACGGAAACAACGACGTTTGCTCCGATCAAGTCTACGATATTCTTTGCAGTTTTCTTGATTTCAAGGATATCGACGCTGATATCGGCTTTGGAAAGTTCAACTTTCGGTTTTTCAATTACGGTCTTTGCCGCTTTTGCCGAATCAAAATCTTGCTTCTTCATAACGCCGGGACGCACGGTTGCAATCTGCGGGCGGAAGCGGGGACACACAATCGTTGCCATCAAGTGACCGCCGAAAGCCGGACGGGTCATCTTCAAGTTGGTATTTACCTTAAAGGGTGTCTTTTCGACATCCATCGTCGAGCTGGTGCGGAGAAATTCCTTATATTTTTCCGTATCGACGTCGAGGTGCGTGGTGTCGGCGGTCAATCCGGTATGGAGCCGTGCGGCACAGCGGGGGCCTAAGTCGCGTCCGATGGTTGTTGCACCGATTAAGAAAACTTCCGGTTTTTTATCCTGTACCAATGCGGTAATCACTTTTGTATACGCATCGGTTGTATAATCGGCAAGAAGATCGTGCTCGCAGTAGTACACCTTGTCGGCGCCGTAACCGCCGAGATTCTTTAACGCATCTTCTTTAATACCTTTTCCAAGTACAACGCCGCAGAGTTCGCCCTTTAATTCATCGGCGAGCTTCCGGCCTTCGCTCAATAATTCAAACGAGGTGTTGAGGATTTCTCCGTTGCGCTGTTCACAAAATACCCACACGCCTTTGAAGGCTTCAGTGTCTTTGCTATCGTAAGCCATTTGTACATTCTCCTCCTTCATTAAATGATATGTTTTTCTGCCAGCATACCGACGAGCTTTTCACAAGCGGCTTTGTCGGCGCCTTCCATCATCGTACCGGCGCCCTTCTGCGGCGGGGTAAAGGACTTGTATACGTTTGTCGGAGAACCTTCCAAACCGATTGTATCTTTATCGATGAGCGGGTCGTCCTTCAAGGTTTCGTAATTGTATACCTCATACGGCTTTGAGTAGCATTCCATAATACCGCTGACGCTCATATAGCGCGGTTCGTTCAGCTCTTTAATACAGGTGATAAGACAGGGAGTCTTTACCTTGAGCATCATATAGCCGTCTTCGAGCATACGCTTTACTATCAGCGCGTTGCCTTCTTTTTTAATATCAGCTGCGTAGGTGATCTGCGGCAGCTCGAGTTTTTCTGCGATCTGCGGGCCTACCTGCGCGGTGTCCCCGTCGATTGCTTGACGGCCACAGAAGACAACATCTTCCGGCCCGACACCGACGCGGCGTACTGCCGCTGCCAAAATCTGGCTGGTAGCATACGTGTCGCTTCCGCCGAACTCACGGCTGGAAACCAGTACCGCCTTGTCAACACCGCGCGCCAAGAGTTCGCGGAGCATACCTTCGGCAGGGGGCGGCCCCATCGAAATAGCGACAACTTCACAGCCGGTTTGATCTTTCAGCTGCAGCGCCGCTTCGATTGCGTTTAAGTCATCAGGGTTGGTGATGGTCATCATCGAAGCGCGGTCAAGCTGCCCGTTTTCTTTGACGGCAACTTTTCCGGATGTATCGGGAACTTGTTTTACACAAACAATAGCTTTCATCTGTTCTTGTCCTCCTTAATTGACGCCGAGGTTTGCGGCAATAACCATGCGCTGAACTTCGCTCGTACCTTCGTAAATTTCCGTAATCTTTGCATCGCGCATCATCCGCTCAATCGGGTAGTCGCGGGTATAGCCGTATCCGCCGAAGAGCTGTAAACAGCGGCGGGTTACGTCGCTTGCGACCTCAGCTGCAACGAGCTTTGCCATTGCCGCTTCTGCAGAATAGCGGATATTGGGATTCTCGTTTGCCGCTTGTTTTTTACAGGCCGCCGCATAAACAAGATACTGTGCACCTTGCGTGCGGGCTGCCATATCGGCAATCTGAAACTGAGTGTTCTGCTGCTGGCTGATGCGCTTTCCGAACTGTACACGCTCTTTTGTATATTTGATGGTTTCTTCGATAGCGCCTTCCGCAATGCCGAGCGCCTGTGCCGCGATACCGATACGTCCGCCGTCGAGGGTTGCCATAGCGATGATAAAGCCGCGACCCTGTACGCCGAGGAGATTTTCTTTCGGTACGATACAGTCTTCAAAGACCAATTCGCAGGTTGAAGAACCGCGGATACCCATCTTCTTTTCATGCTTACCGACGGAGAAGCCGGGGAAACCGCGCTCTACGATGAATGCGCTGATTTCTTTCATAGAGCGGCCTTTCTTATCCTTTACAGTGCCGGTTACCGCAATAACGATAAACACATCGGCATAGCCTGCATTAGTGATAAAGATTTTGCTGCCGTTGAGCACCCAGTGATCGCCGTCAAGCACTGCGGTTGTCTGCTGACCTTGAGCATCGGTTCCGGCGCCCGGTTCGGTTAACCCGAAAGCACCGATCTTTTTACCGGCGGCTAAATCGGGAACATACTTCATCTTCTGTGCTTCCGTTCCGAAGTGCATAATCGGATCGATACAAAGTGACGTATGGGCGGAAATGATAACGCCGGTCGTTCCGCAGACCTTGCTCATTTCTTCCACACACATGGCATAGGTTAAAACGTCAGCTCCCTGTCCGCCGTACTGTTTCGGAACGGGGATACCGAAGAATCCCAGCTTTGCCATCTTTTTGACATTCTCTTCAGGAAATTTTTCCTCTTCGTC
This sequence comes from uncultured Treponema sp., assembly GCF_938029485.1. Lineage (GTDB taxonomy): Bacteria > Spirochaetota > Spirochaetia > Treponematales > Treponemataceae > Treponema. Next base: position 4,075 of record NZ_CALHGC010000377.1, read on the forward strand.
GACTTCGGCAGCGAGCGGTTTTACTTCGTTTTGCGCAAAATCGCGAAACAGCTGCTGCGCCATGAGCTGTTCTCTGCTCAACGTAAAATCCATCTTTGATCTCCTTCGCTTATTGAATTTTATTAAAAATCTCTACTCTATATAGAGGCTTTTTCATAGTATAATAGCGGCGTACATTTTTAGCTGCAAGCAAGTAATAGTAGTATTTTTATAGATAGATTATATCAGCAAACCGCCGAAATGGATAGAGGAAGAATCTGATTTTTTTGAGGAGAGGGCAAGCGCATCAGACAGAGTAGATAAGAAGCGCAAAATAATTGAGGTTGTGAGACCATTTGAACCGCGAAGAGGGGGATGTCTCAAAAGTTGGTTACTTTTT
>NZ_CALHGC010000378.1 GCF_938029485.1 uncultured Treponema sp.
TCTGCTTGGGCGGTTCCCATTATTCTGCGGGGCTATTGAAAAGGCCATCTGATGTGCTTACCCTGAGCCGCTAGTCGACTTGGATGGTAAACCGTTCGGATTTTTCGTTGCCGGTAATATCCCGGGTTGTAATTAATATATCGGATTTTCCGCGGTTTAAGATAATCTTCCCCAAATAAAGTCCGTCATTCCGCCGGTATAGCAATGCGTCGGTGAAAGCGGTGTTGCCTAAATAAGAGCCGTCGTCTTTTTGCATGATGGTTTCAAACGGAATGGTTCGGATGTTTGTTCCGTTTACAAAAACGGTAATGCGGAAAGGACTAAAGCTGTGTCCGCCCGATACCATTGTGTCGGAAATATCCGCATATAATCCGTAGCTTCCATGCCGTATGTTTTTTTGTCCGCTCACTTGAAACACGGTATTTTGCTCGTTTATCAAAATGATATTCTGTATCTGAGGCGCTATTTTATCATTGACCGACGGGAGCAGTAACAACGGATTGATGTATACTTTTTTTTGATTATCGCTGACTTGAAAGATAAGGTCGTGAGGTTTTCCCCATCCGCTGTTTCCCGTTCTTCCGATAACCGAAGTTGATTCGATAGCTACTCCGGTTCGGAACACCGTTGTGTCGTCCAGATTTCCGTAAACCGTTTGGAGTCCGTCATCATGCAAAAGCACCAAGGCATTTCCAAGCGTAGAAGGAAATGCGCCGGTTCCGTATTTTTTATCCAGGGCGATTAAGAGAATCCCATTGTCGGCAGCACGTACCGTTGTTACTTCCTTAAAGACTAAACCTTGTTCAAACGTATTTTTACCGATGCGCTGACCGAAAAGCCGTAAAAAATCCTGTGTGTCGGACGGCCATTCCAAGGCAGGTAATTCCGTAAAAAATATCGCTGCTGCTAAAATGCAAAAGGAAAATCGTTTCATATCAGTCCCCTATTTTTCACTTTATTTTATATCGATACGCGCTAATTTTGTGTCGGTCGCGAGGAATATCGTTTCCCGTTCCTGTACCATAAAGGTATTTTTTGAAGGAAAGGTTGTCTTTCCGACAACATATGCAGGTGCCTCGATAAACGATAAGGTTGAACGTTGTTCCTGTCTGCTGATAACCGCCATGATATTCTTGTACGGATTTTGACCGCCGGAGATAACCGTACCGTGCTGAGGCATAATGCCGGATATTAACCGGTTACAGTCGATAAAGCCGATACCCTCGGCACATTCAAATACGGCGTTTCCGCCTTTTATGTCGAAATCGACAAAGACCTGCCTGCGAAGGTTTCCTTCCAGATACCGATGGTGTACGATTTTATATTTATTACCGTCTATGCGTATGAGTAGTACACGCTGCCGGTCAATCCCGCACACGCAAGCGGCAAGCCGTCCGTCGGAGGAAAGCGCTGCTCCAAGTATAACCTGATAGTCGCTGCCGCCCGGATAAAAATCGAACAGTACATCTCCTGCAGGATTGAGAGCTGCCAGTTTCCCGTCGGAACAGCCGATAATAACACCGCCTTCCGTGCTGTGAAAAGCGGTAATCGGTGCGGTATGCACGTAACGCCACAATGGTTTCCCTTCGGTATCGTATTGTTTGACGGCGCTTCCGCCCGGTTCAAAAAGGTAGAAACGATCTTCATCTATGTACACAAACCCCTGTTCATCGATGACGGTTATCAGAGAACCGTCGGGGCGATAGAGCGGTGTCTTAACGGCATCGTTTCCATATTCCGTCCACGCTGAGGAAAAAGCCGAGATGCGTTGTGTAACGGGCGATGACCGCAGTAATTCTCCGTCGGCGGTAAAATATCCAAATCTGCTTTCCGTAAGAAAAACCTTAGGTGTTTTCCCTGCAAATTGTTCCGCTGTAACTTGTTTCTCTATGGTCTCGGTCTCGCCGTCGATTCCTTCCAGCTCCGCCTGAGCGGTATCCGGTGTAATGGTATGCACCCAGATGGGTTTTAAATAGATATCGGAGCCGAGCGGTACTGCAGCCGCAAAGATATATATGAGTAAAAAAAGGATGGGCAAAATAATAAAACGATTATCGGATGCTGTCATTTTCATAGGCAATATGGTATAATAGTAGAATGAAAAATTCAAGTAAGTATGAGTATCTCTTTGAGCAAGCTATGGAGGCAGCAAAAAATGCGTATGCTCCTTATTCTCATTTTAGAGTGGGCGCTGCATTGCTGCTTGATGACGGGTGTGTTGTTACCGGCGTGAATGTTGAAAACCGTTCTTACGGATTGACCAACTGCGCCGAACGCACCGCTGTTTTCAGCGCTGTTGCAATGGGTAAAAAAAACTTTACCGCTATCGCAATCGCGACTCCCGATGCGGATTATCCGGTGGGGCCGTGCGGCGCCTGCCGGCAAGTTATTTCCGAGTTTATGAAACCGGAAGCTCCGGTTATATTCGGATCATCCGCCGGTAATCGAATCGAGACAACCGTAAGCGGCATTTATCCCTTCGATTCGCTCCACGAGCTGCAGCAAAAGTAAAGACAATTTATCGGCTGGTAAGAAAATTCAACCGCCAAAAGAAGGAGACCCCAATGCGGCAAGAACATGATCTTCTAGGATATCGGGATGTTCCCGATGAGGCATATTACGGTGTACAAACGCTTCGGTGTACGGAAAATTTCAATATTACCGGAGTACATCTTTCCGCCTATCCGAGTTTTATAAAAGCCCTTGCAATGGTGAAACAAGCTGCGGCACAGGCAAACTATGAGTTGGGTTTGTTGGAAAAACCGACGGTAGAAGCGATTATCGCTGCCTGTAAAGAAATTATTGCCGGTAAACTGCATGAACAGTTTCCTGCGGATATGATACAAGGCGGAGCAGGGACGTCGACCAATATGAATGCAAATGAGGTGATTGCAAACCGTGCGCTTGAACTGATGGGGCATAAAAAAGGTGAGTATCAATTCTGTCATCCGAATAACCATATCAACCTTGCGCAGTCCACCAACGATGCGTATCCGACGGCAGCGAAACTCGGCATCTGTTTACATACGGAAGGACTCATTACCGAACTTGAAAACTTGATCGCTTCTTTCCGTAAAAAGGGAAAAGAATTCGGCGGACATATTAAGATGGGGCGTACCCAACTGCAGGATGCGGTTCCGATGACGCTCGGTCAAGAATTTGAATCATACGCGGCGAGTTTGGAAGGCGAAGTGCCGCATATCCGGCAGGCTGTTTCCGGCTTACTCGAAATAAACATGGGCGCTACCGCTATCGGCACCGGTATCAACAGCGATCCCGCTTATGCGGATTTGGTAACAAAACGCTTAGCGGAAATTTCAGGCTATCCGGTTAAAAAAGCGGCGAATTTGATTGCTGCAACGAATGACACTTCCTGCTTTGTCTCCTATTCGGGGCAACTGAAACGGCTTGCGGTAAAAATTTCAAAGATATGCAACGACTTGCGCCTGCTCGCATCGGGGCCGCGCGCCGGTTTAAACGAAATCCATCTTCCGGCAATGCAGCCCGGTTCGTCGATTATGCCGGGGAAGGTCAATCCCGTTATTCCCGAAGTGATGAATCAGGTATGCTTCCGCGTTATCGGGAACGATACGGCGGTAATGATGGCAGCCGAAGCGGGGCAGTTGGAACTAAACGTTTTTGAGCCGGTTATTATTTACAGTATTTTGGAATCGATTTCGATTTTAAACAACGGTATGTCTACGCTTCGGCAGCGTTGTATCGACGGCATCGAAGCGAATGTGGAGCGGTGCAAGGAACTGACCTACCGGAGCATCGGCTTGGTAACGGCGCTGAATCCCGTGCTCGGCTACGAAACTTCGAGCGATATTGCCAAGACCGCCCTCAAAGACAACCGCAGTGTCTACGACCTTGTGTTGGAACGCGGCTTGTTATCGAAGGAAGCGCTTGACGAAATCCTGAAACCGGAGAATATGACGCAGCCTAAAAAAATGCACAAACTATAAGGTGCAGAATAACCGGCTGTAAGTAATGGGTAAGTAGGCTGAGCCGCAATGATAAATCAACTATTATCGTACCGCCGATCACTTACAGCACCTCTTCTTAGCTGATGCCGTTAGGCTCTGCGGTGTGTCCGGTAAAAACCTCTAAAAGCCCCTGTTTTTAGAGGTTTTTTATACTATCCTTTTACAGCGCCTGCGGTTAAACCCCTAATAAAGTTTTTAGACATCGTAAGATACAATACTAAAACGGGAATGGCCGATAGAGTGAGCACTGCCAAAATCCGTGACCAATCGGTCATGTACTGTCCGAACAAGCGCGTTACACCGAGCAGCAGTGTTTTGTGCGCATCGTTATTGATAAAGATAAGCGGAAACCATAAGTCGTTCCAAAAGGGAATAAGGTTATAAATGGCGACGGTCGCAAGCGCAGGGCGCAAAAGCGGCAGAACAACAATGGTAAAAACTTTGTTACGTGTAGCTCCGTCAATAACAGCCGCTTCGGTCAGCTCAGCAGGAATATGACGGATAAACTCGGTTAAGACAAATACGGCTATCGGTAATCCCATCGCCGTATATACGGGGAACAGCCCCCATAAAGTATTTAAAAGTCCCATCCCTTTAATAAGCTGTAAAAGACGGATACTACCGATTTTGATCGGAAGCATCATCCCCGCGATAAAAAACAGATATAAAAAACGGGAAGCTTTATGTTTCCAGTTTACTAACGCATAAGACGCCATAGCGCCGAATAATAACACAAGAAAAATCGAACCGAGCGTTACAAATAAGCTATTGCGAAAATATAAAAAGAAGTCACCGTCCGTTATAACTGATGCATAACTTTCAAAATTCCATTTTTTGGGCAATCCGAAAGGGTCGGTATAAATGTCGAATTTAAACTTAAACGAATTGACAACCATCGTCCACAAAGGGAAAAGCACTAAAAACGTCCAAAAAATAAGTACGATATGAGAACCGAGATGCATTCTGTCCCGTGAAATCGAAGCTTTCATCGTATTTTCCTTATTAAATTAATTCTTATCGCTTTGCGTTAAGCGTAACATAATGCCGACTCCGATCATCAGCATAATAAACGTTACCGTTGCGATTGCTGCTCCCATGCCGGGATTCGGAATACCTACGGGGTGTTGCCCTGCAATTCCTACACGATAAAAAAGCGTACCGATTAGATCTGTTGCATATTGCGGCGCGCCGTTTACATTTTCCATCGCAAAAACAACGTCGAACGCATTGAAGTTATTTACAAATGTTAAAATTGCGACCATACCGAGCACCGGTTTTATCAAGGGGAGCTTTATATATCGAATTTTTTGCCAGCCGTTGCAGCCTGCAATATCGGCAGCTTCCAGCAAATCGTCTGGAATGGTTTGTAAGCCGGCTAAAATCATCATAGCGGGAATACCGACCCATTGCCACGATGATACCAACGAAATGGCTGTCAGCGCATATTGCTGCTCACCGAGCCACGGCTTTATAAGCGTTTCAAGTCCCATGTTTTTTAACAAAAGCGGCAATGCCCCCCACTGGGGATTTAAGATAAGTTTCCATAGATATCCGGTAACCAGAATGGCGAGAGTAACCGGAATAAAAATAATCGTTTGATAAAAACGAGTCCGCTTCATACCTTGTGCGGTGAGCATAAGCGAAAACGTCAGTCCCAAAACGTTTTGAACCAACATGTGGATAAAGAAAAAATACCACGTATTCCCGAATGCGCCCCAATAGCGACGGGCATTGTCGGCATCCCCAAAAAGCTCTTTATAGTTCTGCAGGCCGACAAAAAGATTTTTACCGGACGCCGGAGAACCGGAAAAAAAACTAAGCCTAATTGAATCCGCCAGCGGAAACGCCATAAAGACAATGTACACAATAAAAGCAGGCAAAAGATATATAAGCCATCCGTACTTATCACTTTTTTTAATATGCATATTCACAACTCCGTTGCTCAAAACAAATGAACAGGGAAAAGGATACCTCAACAGCCGGTTTCCGTTTCGGCACCCTCGCCCCTGTTTGTAACCGGATACAAAAGCTTAGGGTTTATACCACTTTGCAACGCCCTCAGCCAATGCATCGGCAGCCTGTTTGGCGGTCTTTTCGCCCTTCATAACCGCGATAACGCCTTGATTCATCAGTACATAGCCGCTGGGATCGCCGTCCATAAAGCGTTCCCATACAAAGCGTGCATCCTGAAGTTTTCCCGTTGTAAGTCCAAGAATTTCATTTGCATGAGCGTCTTTGATTTTAATGGAAGAATTGATCATCGGGAAAAAGCCCGTAGGCATAAACTCGGCACAAACAGTTGCGCCTTGTACCGTGCAAAGCCATGCCAAAAAGTCTTTACATTCCTGAACATGCTTACTCGCCTTATTATACGCCATACCCGTGTCTGGATGGAAACAAATAGCTGCTTTTTGACCGGCCGGAGCGGGCGGTGCAAACGTTCCCCAATCAAAACTAACGTCCTTAAAGGATTCGGCGCTCCATGAACCGTCTACCCACATGGCCGCCTGCCCGGTAGCAAACAATGCGATTGAATCGTTGTAGGTAAGAGCTGCAAAACCGTCGGGGCAATACTTTGCTACATCGGCCATTGCCTGAAAAGCGCTCACCATTTTAGCATCGTTTAAGGGTATCTTTCCCGATTGGTATGCCATACGGCCTTCGGCGCCACCGACAAATCCCGGTAAAATACCCATCATAAAACATTCGTTAATATCCCATTCGTCGGCAAGTCCGTTGGCGATCGGTGTGATGCCGGCTTTTTTCAGCTTATCGCAGACAGCTAAAAAATCTTCCCATGTTTGCGGAATCTCAACTCCGGCTTGCTTGAATACGTCTTTATTATAGTAGACAACTTGTACAATCGCGTTAAACGGTACGGCAAAGTTACGTCCGTCGGGGGCTGTCCACGGAGCGCGGCTCCCCGCGGTAAAGTTCGATTCCAAACCGGGAATGTCCGATACATCGGCAAAATAGCCGTCTGCCAACAACTGAGCGCCGGTTGCATACGACCGTGCATACATTAGGTCGGGACCGGTGCCGCTTTCAAGCTGCAGCCGTAACGTCGCATTATAATCGACATTGAGCGTCGGTTTGAACTCGATTGTTACATTCGGCTTTACTTTCTTGTATTCTTTAAGCAGCGCCGTGATCTGTGCAACGTCATCGGTACGCCAAGAACCCATCGTTAATGTTACATTTTCTCCCCCTCCGTTACCTGAGCAGTTCGTAAACAGAAGGAACAATGCCGCAACTAAAACGCCGGCAAGCATCGCAGGCATCAGTTTTTTCATAAAACACTCCTAAACCGGATATTTATTGTCTGCTGAAAAGCGGCATAAGGCTTTGCAACGCAAAAGCCTTAGTTCGTATTATCAGCGCTTATTACAGTATTACCTGTGAATTTCGATTTGTCAAGAAAAATCATTTTCTTGTTTTACACTTGACAGATAATACGGAAACCGATATGATGAACCCTATATTTACGCCAACTTAGCTCAGCTGGCCAGAGCACGTGATTTGTAATCTCGGGGTCTAGGGTTCGAATCCCTAAGTTGGCTCGTTGATATGGGGAGATTCCCGAGCGGTCAAAGGGGGCAGACTGTAAATCTGTTGGCTCCGCCTTCCAAGGTTCGAATCCTTGTCTCCCCATTTTTTATTTCAAAATAACTACAGGCGAATGAACAGCTGAGATTCGCCGGTTTTCATTTTTTCGATTTTTTGCAAAGCTCTCTTCTAAAATCTCACTGTATTTTTGAAAAACGTAACTAACCTGACCTTTAAGTTAAAATATGCCGTTATAGCAGGCTTTACAGGAGTGGGCGGAGCTGTATTGTTTGAAACCGACGAAGCAGTATTTTACTAAGTTAGATTGAAGGGCAGAAAAACAACAAAAGAAAGGACGAACTGCCGTCGGACAGAATCGAACTGTCGACACAAGGATTTTCAGTCCTTTGCTCTACCGACTGAGCTACAACGGCAAAAATAAAAAATAATATGAAGCTTATATCCGATTTTTTGATATGTGTCAAGTACCTCCGTGCAACTTTCCATTAGAGGCGTCTTATTATTCATAACTTACAATTTTTGCTAGAGTACCGAATCGACAAGGTCTTTAAAAGATGTATCCAATATTTCACTGTGCTGTCGGGGCCGAACGACAAACAAGCCGTTTTTCATAATAATTGCAGGATTACTTTTACAGTCATTCATAGACTCGGTTTTTCGAAATTGCTGTGCTTTTTTTAAAAGGCCTCCCCGTTTATCAGCTGTGTGCATTTGACGTACGCTTATCATTTTTGAAAGTACATTTGCAAATTCATAGATGTCATCGGGAATATATTCTGCGCATATATGCAAGGCTGTTACCTCTGCCGTTCCGGATAATAAAGTTGCGAACTCATCCCAATGCTTGTTTAAAAAATCGATAACAGTTTTTTTTTCCATTTTTTTTCCTTGCTATTAATTCTTTTTTTATATCGGCATAAAAAGGAGCGTTCTCAATAACAAGAAAAAATCTATCTGTGAGGAAAATAGAGTTTAAGATACTGTTCGGTAAAAATATGCTTCCATGAGAATTCCGTATGGAGTGCAGCGTACGATTGTAAAATAATGTCTTTAAAATACGGAATATCGGTGAGTTTTGCTTTGCCGCTTGTAAAAAAATATTCCGCTTGTTTCAGCACCGTCTTTGTTAATGTATGAATATGTGCGTCGGTGTTTTGTTCTTCGCCTGCGGGTATCGTATATAAAAAACCTGTTTTTCCGTCGACAATCTTTTGCAAGCCTCCTTGTGCATTTGCAATCGGGATAGTACCGTAAACTTGTGCGATTAGGTCTTCCAAACCGCACGGTTCAAATAAACTCGGTAAAACGATAAAATCGGCCGCTGCGGTGATGAGTCTGGCAAGTTTTCGATTATAACCCTTGCAATAGACGAATTTACCGGATAGTGCGGCAGCGAGTTCGATTGCTTTAATTTCGATATCAGGATTTCCTTGTCCCATTACGATAAAACGCAGAGTAGGGGAGTGTTCCAATATACGGGGCATCGCTTTGAGTAATACGTCTACCCCTTTTTGGTAAACCAATCTACCGTGGTACATCAGATAGAGCGTTTTGTTTTCTTCCGTTTGGTTTATATCGCCATATTGAAGAATCCCTTCATACATCGGCAGGGTTCTGCTCTTTGTTTGCAGTTCGTTGAGTAAAAATGAGCGGCAGGCATATTTCCCTTCAAACAGTTCTTTTTGTATGTCGAATGCAAACGGAAGTCCCGATTGCTCGGGAGTTCGCGGGTCATAGGCCGTAAAATCGATTCCGTTGGTAATACCGCTAATGTGAATATGTTTTTGGGCGAGTGCTTGCGAAAAACGATAGGAATACGGCGATTGCTCGGGAGAAACCAGCTGTTTTGCATACCAAGGGGACACGGTAGTCAATTCGGCAAAAGCCGAACCGACAAGAAACGGTTCAACTGCATAGTCAATTCTGCCATACTCTAATACACGATGAGGCAGGTTGGTTAAATGAGCTGCGTATTCAAATGAATCAAAGGTTTGCCGATATCCGTCACCCGCATTATGAATGGTAATAAGTGCACAAGTATGCCGAAAAAGCAGTCTGCCTGTATAGCGTGTAAAGATAAATGCAGGCAGCAAGGCCGTATGGGCATCATGGCAATGCAGGATATGCGGGGCTGTATGGTGCTGCAATCCGTAACAATAGACTGCCTTCTGAAACAATACGTTCATTTCGGGGCTGTCTATGTAGCCGTCTCCTTTTTTTAGATCGGGCATATGCAGTTTTTTTCTGAAATAATCGAGTTCTTCACTGCAATAGGTATAAATATCTTGTTTTTCCGTAAAAATTTCCGAATCGATAAAGATAAAGCGGATATCCTTCCTCAGAAGTTCAAAATACCGTACCGTATGTGTTGTGTCTCCTACGCGGATAGTAGTTTCGCCGATGCAGTTATCGAGCTGTTCCGTATTATTGCCGTAACGGGGCAAAAATACCGTAACCGTAAGACCGTAGCCGGAAGCTGCTTCGGCTAAAGATTTTACGACATTTTTTACACCGCCTGCTTCCGCGAGACCGGCATATTCACGGCTTACCATCCATACCGATGCGCTATTTTTTTTACTGCTCATA
>NZ_CALHGC010000379.1 GCF_938029485.1 uncultured Treponema sp.
AAAGAAGGAGAGCTGACCGCGATTGTCGGATCTTCCGGCAGCGGTAAGTCTACCATTGCAAAACTGCTGGCAGGCTTTTGGAATATCGAAAGCGGACACATCACCATCGGTAAAGCCGATATCGGCAGCATGAGCTTGGAACGGAATATGCAGCTAGTTACCTATGTGTCGCAAGAAAACTTTTTGTTTAACAAGACTATTCGGGAAAACCTCAAGATGGCAAAGGAAGATGCAACCGATGCGGAAATCGAAGCCGCCTGTACAAAAGCCAGCATTCACGACTTTATCAAAAGCCTGCCCGACGGGTATGACACCAATGCGGGAAACGCAGGCAGCAAGTTTTCAGGCGGCGAGCGGCAGCGGCTCACCATTGCCCGTGCCTTACTGAAAGACAGTCCCATTGTGGTACTCGACGAGGCAACCGCCTACTCCGACCCGGAAAACGAAGCCATTATCCAGCAGTCTATTGATAACCTCGTAAAAAATAAGACCGTTATTATGATTGCGCACCGGCTTTCCACGATTGTCAATGCCGATAAAATCATCGTACTGGATAAAGGAAAAATCGCCGCTGAGGGAACGCATACCGAACTGTTACAGCGCTCTCCGCTCTATCAAAAAATGTGGCAGTCCCATATCAGCAGCAGGGATAATTAAGAATTATATTGGAGTAATACATGATACGAACTATACAGCTAATGGATGCAAAGGCTATTCGGGATATCAGCGAGTTTGCGCTCGGCTATAACGCAACGGAAGCGGTAACCGAACGGCAGATTGCAAAACTCATCTCCGATAACCGGCATTTTATACGGGTATACGAAGATGATGAAACGCATACTGTCGTCGGTTTTATTCATGCCGAAGCGTATGAGCTTTTGTACAAAGAACCGGGGTTTAATATTTTAGGACTGGCTGTATTGCCTGAATATCAGCACCGCGGAATCGGAAAGCAATTACTGCAAGCGGTGGAAGCCGAAGCCGCCGCACGGAATTACCGTTTTATCCGCCTTAATTCCGGAGAACATCGGAAGGAAGCCCATGCGTTTTACGAACACTGCGGCTATAACTATACCAAATTGCAAAAACGTTTTATAAAGGAACGGTGAGAATCCTATGATATTAAACGGATTTTAGTCGGTAGAAGCCAATGGGTGAAACAATCATATCGGATGACAATCTTTTTGAATGGGATAGTCAAAAAAATAGTGATAACATAAAAAAACACGGATTTGGGTTTGATGAAATAACTGATGTTTTTTT
>NZ_CALHGC010000380.1 GCF_938029485.1 uncultured Treponema sp.
AAGTTTCTAAGCCATAACTGCGTTCCTTCCAAATCTTTTGATTTCTCGGATTCAAATTTAAAGATATAGACATCTTGATATTTATCTATCGCTTCAATTTCGTCTCTTTCCATAGAAACCCATTCAGGAGGAGCTTTACCCCATTTCAGATTTTTGTGATCAATCGGTTCCGGTTTTTTTACGCGTGATTCGTTTATCTTTATAGCGGACTTTGTTGTTCCGCATCCAAACATAACCAGCGCAACAAGTGCGCACAACACTGCTTTTACAATTCTTCTCATTGATATTGCCTTCTTTAGAACAAATTTCCGATAGAGTAATGTTAAAAAACAAATATGTCAATAATATAAAAACGCAGGATTTAGCTATATCACAATAGCTCTGTTTTCCACTCTTTGATTGTACGCTTTTTTTCATCAAATCCTGCACCGATAGCAATAATCTTCTTTCCCCTCGCATGGTATTGTCCGGCATAGTTTTGCTTGTGTATCTGTGCGATTGCATCTTCTGCCGTGCTATTGCCGTTTAGTTTAAACTCGAAGATATAGACGGTATCTGCGGTAATGACAACACAGTCTGCTCGTCCAGCCGAGCAATGTACTTCCGTTTGCACAAATTGCCCCATCAATGCAAAGATTAAGTATACCGCGGTCTGATAGTTATGCTCACGCAGTTTTAGGTTTTCTTCACCGAAGTTGTCATACGGAATGCCGGAAATAATCGCCTGCATCCGTTTCATAAAGCTGTCTACTTCTCCAGCTTCTATATCTTTGGTAAATTGGACAATAGAAACGCCTGTATCCTGCTCTCTAATGTTTGTATATGCAGGTAAGAGATTATTTAAAAAACCGTACCGTACCTCATCGTTCGGATAGCCTAAAGAATATAGGCGATACTTTGCATCATATTTCTTTATCGTGAGGTAGCCTGATTGAAACAGAATCGGGAATGGATCTTGAGCAACGGCTCGATAGGTTTGCAAGCCATCCTCATTCAATACAACATTGCCATCTAAATCCGGAATAAAATAATGTGCTTCTTTCAAAAACTTGACTAAAAAGGTCGGCGTTCCGGTTGCAAACCAATAACTTTGGAAAATCTGTCCGTCAAATACACGCAGCAGACTAAACGGGTTATACATATTTTCCGCGCCTTGCGCAAAACAGTAGCCGTCATAGTTTTGCTTGAGCTGCTTAAGGGTTTCATCGTAGGTAAGTTCATTTGCTTGTGCGAGTGCTTCAATCTCAGGAGCAAATGTTGCTTCCAATTCCCTTTGACTGATGCCGCAGATACCGGCATGCTTTGGCAATAGACTGATATCATTTAAATTATTCAGATCGCTGAAAATACTGATCTTGCTGAACTTGGTGACACCGGTGAGAAAGGCAAACCGGATATACTGATCGCAGGTTTTAATCACGGAGTAAAATGCCTTGAGCGTGTTGCGATAGTCCTCATTGAGTGATTCATTTACACCCATTGTTTGCAAGAGGGGTTTGTCGTATTCATCGACGAGAATGACAACTTGTTTGCCAGTTTTGTTATATGCCCGTTCGACAATTCCCTTAAAACGGCTCGGAAATGTTTGCTCTGCCGTATTTGCTCCGTATAGTTGTTCCCACCGCTGCAAATGCGTATGCAGAATACTGTGCATACTTTGTTCATCGCTGTAATTTTCCGTGTTAAAATCTATGTATAGCACCTGATATTCCTGCCACGCAGCGCGGTTTTCTTGTACAGCTAGTTCTTCCTCTGCTTTTTCAAGGTATAATCCTTTGAACAGCTCTTTTTGCCCAAGAAAATACGCAGCTAAGGTTGACAAAAAGAGGCTCTTTCCAAATCGGCGCGGACGGCTGAGGAAATACACTCGACCGCTCTGTACTAATCGAAAAAGATAGTCCGTCTTATCTGCATAGAGATAATGACTTTCCCGCAATACTTTGAAACTCTGTACGCCGATCGGCAGCTTGCGTGAAATGTTCATGGTGATAGTATAACAGGGATATTATCTTTTGAAAATAGCGGTGCAGATACGAGGAGTTAGGCAAAAAACACCCGCAGGCACGGATGCCGCTGGTTTAAACAGAAGCGATATTTCGGCTTAGATACATTTTTTGAATCTCTTGCTGGCAAGTCAAGTAACGATGCAGCAAGAGCCTATCGGAAATCAAGAGAAACTGATAAACTGGTTACAGTTTATCAGAATTCACTCTTTTGAAAATAGTGGTACCGGATACAAGGAGCAAGCAAAAATAAAGCGGAGGCGTACTTGTTGTACGTCAAGCATTTATTTTTGTGCAGCAACGCCGTAGACGGTATGTATATTTTCAAAAGAAGATAAGGAGGTAAGAACTATGATAGCGACCACATCACCCGTATTACAGATATTGAATGAAAAAATAGATGTACTCAGTCTTACCCCCAAAGAACGAAAATTGTATGAATCACGGATGAAGTTGAAAAGCGATATTGCGACTATTTCAGAGGTTCAATTCAACTCAGGCCTTGAGCGCGGACTAGCTGAAGGTGAAGCTCGCGGTTCCCGCCAAAAGGCGCTGGAAACCGCAAAATTGATGAAAGAGGAAAAGCTTTCGTTGAATTTAATCACAAAAATCACCG
>NZ_CALHGC010000381.1 GCF_938029485.1 uncultured Treponema sp.
CGAGCAAGCCCCGTGAAAGGCTGATAATCGCTAGTTTTTTTACTGTTTTTCCGCCTTTACTTATCTGCGGCATATTTAATCTTCTCCAATGCTTTTTTACGCGTATGTATAAGCTTTTATTTCTTCCAGCTGAGACGCAAGTTTCATTTTTGCATTTCTTATATCAATATCGTCTTGCAAAGACATAAAATATCCATCCGACAAACTAAAAAACTTTGCAAGGCGTAAAGAGGTATCTACTGTTATTTTCCTACGATTATGAAGAATATCTTGAATGCGGGAAGTTGGAACATTTATTTCCTGAGCCAATTTATATGCAGAAATTCCAAGAGGAATAAGAAATTCTTCGTTAAGTATTTCTCCAATAGTAGGTGTTTCTATAAAATCAGACATAGTTTTCTCCTAGTGGTAATCCACAATCTCTACATTATAATAATGTCCGTCTTTTTCTGTAAAACAGACACGCCATTGGTCATTTATGCGGATAGAATGTTGAGTTTTCCTGTCACCCACAAGTTGTTCCAGATGATTACTTGGAGGTACTCTTAAATCTTCCAGACACTTTGCATTGTCTAACATCATTAATTTACGCAGGGCAACTTTCTGAATTGTATTAGGCAGCCGTCTTGAAAATCGCTGAGCATAGATAAGTTCAGTTTCTTTATCCGCAAAACTTTTTATCATGTCTTTATTATATATGAACTACGTGTATATGTCAAACAGACAAGATAAACCATTCGATTATCTAAATATGTATCTACTTTAAAATTCACAAATTCCCATTCGATTATTTTTGCAAACCATACTAATGCCCCGACATCAAAAAACTTGATCGGTTGAAAAACTTCTCCGCAATCTACTATTTCAAATCCCTTTTCTTCCAACTCTTTTTTTCGTATATCTAAATACTGATTAGGAAAAGCTACTTTTGTAATTTCCGGCTGCAAAAGTTTAATCAATTCCCAATCATTTTCTGCGCCGACCTGTTGGGTTAAAAATAATCCGTTTGCTTTTAGCACTCTTTTTACTTCTAAGCATGTATAATCACCGTGCCGATTGGTAACTATATCAAATTGTTTATCGTCAAACGGAAGACTGCTTCCTCCATCCGCTTCTTTGAAATCGATTCCCAAAGGCAATAATTTATTTTTACAAAATTCAACATTGGGTTTATATCCTTCAATTGCAGAAGTCTTGGAAACGGGATGTTGTAATTCAAGTAAAAATTCTCCGCCGCCTGTTTCCATATCTAATAAGCTCATTTCATCTGTTAAATGGCTTTTAATAAGAGCTTTAAAATCCCACGGTAGTTTGTCTTCTTCAATATATCTGTTTTTGATATGCGAAAAATCCCATCCTTTAATATGTGCGATCTTCTCTTCATTTTTCCATTCCTTGTATAATTTTTTTAACCTGTTATCCATTTTCTTTATCCAATGCTTTTTTCGTTATGCGAATTGCGCCTCCGCCGTTTCCTCAGACGCAGTATGATGATCATTGCGGCTATTCCCAAGGCGATAAATACCCAGCCGTACAACAGTGCGATACAGACTGCGGCAAAGGCCTGTACTCCGCCTTTTATTGCATCCCATATCGGCATAAAAACTGAACCGGTTTCCGATGCGGCTTCTATCTGTTGGTACATACTGATATGCAGCGTGCTGAAATTAACGGAATTTTTCAGATATCGCAGTCTGCCTTCTATCGATTCTATATCCGACCGTATATCCTGCAGCTCATTTTGAATATCGAGGATATCTTTGATTGTTTTTGCTTGGTTGAGCAGCCGCAGGTATCCTTGTTCCGTTTCTTTTTTGACGGCAAGGCGTGCGGTACTATCGATAAACTCTTCCGTTACATCCTGTACGGTAACGGATTTTTCATCGATTTTTTTAACGCCGCCGGAAAGCTCCGTTACGAATACATCAAAATGAGCCTTAGGAATTCTGACGGTCATATTCTGATATATCCTCGAATATGTTGCGCGCTCATCTTCTTGACTGATATATGCGCCGTATTTTTGTACGAGCGATTCGATGTGCTGACGGGTTTCCGCTATATCGTGCGTTTCAAAATTGATCGAGCCTTCTTTTATGAGCTGCCGTTCGAGCATTGCAGCGGTATTTGCAGTCTCTGTGCCGTCTAAGGGACGCTGCATATCGGCGGTATCTACATCAGTAGTGGTTGCATCTTTTGCGTATGCCGCATTTTTTACCGCTCCTGCGGGATGTTCAGCTTCGGCATATACCTGTCTATTTGAAACCGAATCGCTTTTTTTAGCACATGAGCTGAAGACAACAGTTCCTGAAAAGATAATAAAAAAAGATAGAAAAATACAATGACGATTCATATAATGGTACTCCTTTTTGGTTTATATCGGTTTCGTGTCGGTCGGTAATGTTCGCCGTAAAAAATCCATACGCCGAGTATAGCATGGATATGTTCTTTTTGCGAGGTATTGTCTGATATGCTTTTAATTGATAGTATGCCCGAACGGGAAAGCATAAGTACACAAAAGGACACCGTACCGGATATATATTTCAAGGTAACCTGTTCAGAAGCGGAAGTTTCCGAACAGGTTTATTGACCGGTTGCCCTGTAGAGTCCCTAGAAAAGGATTGAACTGGCATGAATACCATAGTAATAAAGCTCCGAGCAAATCTTTCGGGAGTTGCCTTTATACTCAGTTTGGTGGTGCTGTTTTTGCAGCAATTTTATGCCTCGCTTGCCGTTACTATTGTTATTCACGTGGTTGATGCTATTATTCTGCTTCTTATTATTGCGGAAACATTCTTACCGATGCGGCAGGAAAGATACATTCAGCAGTATTTTCAAAAACATATCGCGTTGTGTCTAAGTACGCTGCTCTTTTGTGCGGTGTTTATCTTTTTTAAAATAAAGATCGGCTTTATTCCTACATCACCCGAACTTATTCTCATGTTTGCGCTCATAAAAAATATTTTTCTGTTCGGTAAAATTATCAAGAATACGGCGGACAGTGCGGGCGGTACGGAGCGGGTGATGTTGAACCCTGCCGGTACTTTGCTTATTTCTTTTTTTATGGTCATCATTACCGGCGCCTTTTTGTTGATGCTTCCGGCCGCGACTCCCGGCTCTAGTCATCTTGACTTTTTGACGGCATTATTTACCGCCGCCTCTGCGGTCTGTGTTACCGGTTTGAGTATTGTCAATGTTGCAACGGAATTAACAACGGTCGGCAAGATTATCCTCATTTTACTTATTCAAATCGGCGGGCTCGGCATAATGGTGTTTTCTTTTTTCGGTATGCTCGCATTTAGACGTAAACTTTCTATTGCAGAAAAACTGACCGTTTCGTACATGGTGAGCGAAGATGATATGTCGGGGTTGTTTAAGGCGCTTCGCGTTATCGTAGGTTCTACATTTTTGGTTGAAGCGGTCAGCGCCGGTTTTTTGTTTCTCGGTTTTTCGCGTACCATGGGAGTCTCCGCCAAAACATTCGGATTTGCGGCCTTCCATGCCGTCTCCGCATTTTGTAACGCAGGTTTTGCGCTCTTTTCGAACAATCTGGAATCCTTTACCGGCGATCCTATTATCAGCTTGACGATTAGCTTTACGATTATCCTCGGCGGTATCGGTTTTGCCGTTATGTATGATACGGTGCATAAAATAAAAATCGAAGCGTGTAATGCGTTCAAGAAGAAAAAGACAACGTTTTTTCTCCCGCTTAATACGCAGATCGTGCTTGCAATGACGGCAGGAGCGCTCTTTATCTCTTTTGCTGCGTTTTACTTATTGGAACATACCCATGCGATGAAAGATTTTTCTCTGCGTGAACAATATCTCGGCGCTTTTTTCCAAGCAGTTACGCTGCGGACAGCGGGCTTTTCAACAGTGTCTTTTGCTTCCCTGACCAATGCGACACTGTTGATGATGATTTTCGTGATGTTTGCAGGCGGCGCATCGGGCAGCACCGCAGGCGGTATTAAACTGAATACTGTTGCGGTGGTCTTCGCGTTTTTCCGTTCGTTCCTCAAAAACGACCGGACGGTAGTCATCAAGAAAATGTCGATACCCGACGAGCAAGTTAAAAAAGCCTTTTTGATATTCGGTTTCGGTTTGTCGATTGTTTCCGCCGCCGTGTTCGTATTAACGATAACCGAAACGCTGCCGTTTTTACCGATGGCGTTTGAAACCGTTTCCGCCTTTGCGACGGTGGGGCTTTCTACCGGCATAACGGCACAGTTTAGCATTGCCGGTAAACTGATATTGATCTTTTTGATGTTTATCGGCAGGGTAGGGCCGCTTACCATCCTCACCGCTGCCGGAAAAAAAGAACACAACGATACGGTTGAATATCCGTATGGCGCTATTTCGATCGGATAAATTATAACGCTGATGTAAAGGGCATCTCTAAAAGGAGAATACGATGGATGTACAACAAAATTTTGCGGTTATCGGATTGGGTGAGTTCGGCATTCGAGTTTGCGAAATGCTGGCAGAGGGAGGCTGCTCGGTTGTTGCATTTGACCACGATGCGCAGGCTGTCGATCGGGTAAAAAAATGTGTTCCGGCGGCGATGGTGATCGATACCACCGATGAGAATGCATTTAAGAAAGCTCCGCTTGACGATATCGATGTTGCTATCGTTACAATCGGCGACAATAAAGAAGCGAGTATCTTAACGACGACGTTGCTGAAGGAACGGGAAATTCCCTATATTGTAGCGCGGGCGGTTTCTCCGCTCCATGCGATTGTGTTAAGGCGGGTAGGGGCAAATAGAGTATTAAAGATTGAAGAAGAGTCCGCCGCCCGTATTGCAAACGAATTGATGAACCCCGAAGCGCTCAATTCGCTTTCCGTTGTCGAAGGATATGGAATCTGTGAAGTAAAGGTGCCGAAGTTTTTTATCGGCAAAACGCTTTCTCAAATCGCTTTGAAAGAAAAATTCAATATAACGCTCATTACGGTTGTCCGGCTTGAACTCGATATCGATACGGTCGGCAACCCTCTGAACCGCGAAGCGATGTATGAACCGGATGATAATCTGGAATTGCAGGCGGGGGATAAACTCTTTGTGTTCGGCAGTACCGAAAAGATTGAGGAATTTAGGAATATCTAACGAATAGGAATGTATGTATGATTATTATCGAAAAAAAGAGATTGATAGGAGCGCTGCTTTTTTCATTTGCACTTATTCTGGCAACTGCAATTTGGGGATATAGAGCCGGAATGCAGGGGGCGCTCAAAAGCGATTCGGAGCTTGTATTGTTTTTCGGGTTTATAGGGGCAGGGGCGGAGCTTTGCTTATTGATTGTAATGCTCGTCTATGCAAAAAGAAAAGAGAACGATTTTTTAATGGTTGCAAAGGCCATACAGTTAAACGGCGTCTTGTCGGATTCCCGTGCAAAAAAATTGGGAAATTTAGGTGCCACACTACAGGAAGCGCTCGATGATGCCTATCAAATTACCGCACAAAAGAGCTTAAAGATTGCAGGATTAAACGGTCTGGTTGATGAACTCTTATTGATTATCGATCGCCCTCTTCTGGTTGTGAGTCTTACCGGAACCATTCTGAATTTCTCCGCTAAAGCACAGGAGAAAACGGGTTGTAAACAAGGGGATGCGCTTTCCGAAATAGCTCCCGGTATCAGCCTTAAAGAAGCGATTCAAAATGCGGCACATACTCGTGCGGCTGTGCAGCAAGACACCCATATCGTATGTATGCCGGTGTTCTCGGTTACCGGTACGTTGTCATTCTTTTTGGTTGATCTCTCCGATCAGCCGATTGTGAGCAAGGTTATGGAAAACGTCAAGCATTTAATACAAAAAACAGATAGCGAAACAAAACGCAAAAAGCCGTTGTTCGGCTTATTCCAAAAAAAATGAAAGTAGCTTAGGGGAAACGCATCAGACACTATGACACGGCTTGATTTTATAAACGAGAAACAAGAAAAGACGGCGATAGGGTTGATGAGCGGCACTTCCGTTGATGGGATTGACGCGGCGCTGCTTACCATTACCGGCTGCGGTATCGGCAACATCACACTTTTGCCTGCCGATGTCGCCGATATGGACGGCATTGTTGCCTTTGATACCGGCCCGGACAATGTGCTGATAGACGGCTTAATGCGGCTTATAAGCGGGTGGTACGCAAAACTATGACGAAGACGGCACGTTTGCCGCGTCCGGCACCGTCGATTCTACCTTACTGGAATTTTTAAAAAACGATCCCTATTTGCAGGTAAAACCGCCTAAGACCACCGGCCGCGAACATTATTCCCAAGCGTTTACCCAAGCGCTTTACGATAAAGGTAAGGCGCTGCAGCTGCCGCTTGAAACAATTGTAAGAACGGTAACCTATTATACCGCGTATACAATCGCGTATTCGCTTACTACCTTCGCTTTGCGGTAATCCGAATAATGTTCCGTCTGCAACAGGCGCAAAAAAGTTTGTCGTGATGGGAAAGATTTGTATATAGGGGAAGAAGGCATATTAAAAACAAAGGGCGCATCAAAAACATCCGTTTTCGATGTGCCCTTTAACTAACTCCCCCGGTATTTCCATACCGGAGATTCGTTGTTTTTTATAATTTAACCGAGAGCATGAAGCCGACTTCGTGAACGAGCAGTTTGTTGATCGTCGTAAGAAGGGGGTCACTATTCTTAAGCTTATGGCTGAAGCCGTCCAGTAAGTTGTCTGTCAACTTCCAATTAGCGTCAAAGGTAACATTTTGCGTGATAAACCACGTAAACCCGGATGCGAGATCGATCTTTCCATTGGCGGTGTTAAAGTGATACCCATAGCTGCGCACTGTACCATAATCAGACTTGGTGCCGTCATCTAGTTTCCGGTATTCCGTTTTGGTTATATTCCATCCGAATGAGGGGACCTTAACCTTCGCTCCCACATTGAAGCGGATCTTGGCGATGGGCGCGTATGTAAGTCCCGCTTTTAACTCGGGCGTAAAATCGATCGTGGTGGTATGCTTCCGCGCCGTATTATAGGTTTTTTTACCGTCCGTCGTCTTGGTATAGTTGAGGTCGCTGTGAAAGTTAAATGCTATCGGCACTCCGACTTTTGCTTTAAGGGCGACTTTACTTCCTTCCGGCTCGTACGTAATTTGCCATGAAGGATCAAGCTTAATAGCATTGTCAAATCTGCCGTACGTATAGGTGTCTACGCGGCTGCCGGTTGACTTGCTCCGCGCAGTATGGGTCGGGTAGATGGTCCATGCGGTATCAAGTGAAACGCTCGCCCCTTGTGTTACGGGACCGTTATGCGCAAAGTCAAAGTAGACGCCGCCGTTTATATGCAATATATGTGCATTTTCATTGACCATCGTGTCTACATCCGGATTAACGGACTTGTTTACAGTTCTCGTTTTATTTACCTTCGAAGTTACCCCAACCTCTGCCGATGTTTTAAAAAGCATATCTTTCGGCCCTGCAACGTTGAACCCTGCCTTTACAGCGGCCTCGAGTGTATATTTGTTGTTGGTAATTTCCATGCCGGGAAGAGTTTTGTGTTTGTCGGTGCTGTTGCCGAGTTCCGGCTTATAGGTAATATTTCCCAGAATACCGATATTGTTAAAGCCGAACAGTACCGAACCGCTCGCTTTGTTCGAGGTTGTCGTGCTGCTTGCTGAGAACGAACCGTTGCCATCCTTGGCTCCTATTCTGGTTCCTACTTCCGATGACCGGCTATTCAACTGACCGCCGAAAAAGGCGCCCAAATAGAATTTGCCGATCGGCGCTGCAAAACCCGTATTGATCTTACCTTTTCCGTTCGTTCCATAGCTTAAAAAGCCGAACACTTTTGTGGGCTGCACGTTGCTCCATTCGTTTACGCTGAGATAGTCGTCGACATCCGTTCCGAAAAGACCTTGCGAGCTTGCGTCTGTCATCGATGCCGGGCCAAGCCGCTCCAGCTCGGTCAGATCAGCAGCGGATACCGCTGCAAAACATACGGCAAGCACGAGTGCTGTTGCCAATAGTTTCTTTGACAATTTCATTGTCCTTCTCCTTATTATTGAAATTGAAAATTTTCCTTTCGATGAAAGGATGTTACTATCATATCATTCTTTAATAATATGTCAAGAGAAAATCGAAAAAATATTTCCGACCGTGCTAAAGTCTCCGTCAGCGTTCTCTATAGGCATTACTCCTCCTGCTCTTCAATAAATGCC
>NZ_CALHGC010000382.1 GCF_938029485.1 uncultured Treponema sp.
GAAGATTTTGAACCGTTCTATCCCGATCGTATTGCCGGCAGAATCCTCGGTATGGGCGATATTGTTTCGCTCGTCGAAAAAGCGCAGGAAAATATCGATGCGGAAGAAGCCGCCCGCTTGCAGAAAAAGATGGCGACGGAAACGTTCACCCTTTCCGATATGCTCGACCAGCTTGAAAATGTCGAAAAGATGGGCTCGATTGAATCCATGCTCGATATGATGCCCGGGCTTGCCGGTCAAATTTCCGCAGAGGATATCGATAAAGCGGGCTTTAAGCGGCAGAAGGCGATTATCCAATCAATGACGCTCAAAGAGCGGGAAAATCATCACATCATCGGGCCGCCTCGCCGCAAACGCATTGCAAAAGGGTCGGGAACCTCCGTCGCCGAAGTGAACAAGCTGTTAAAACAGTTCGAAAAGACCCGCCAAACGATGCGGAAAGTTGCAAAAAGCAAAGGGCTTCAAGCGCGGCTTATGGGACTGATGGGGTAGGGTACCGCTTCCACAGAAATTTTCTACTTATATAACTATATAACGTAATTTGAAAAATTGAGAATGTACTGATTATGATGAATTCTGATTAACAGCACTTATCGACCAAAGGAGGATATTATGAATAACTTTTTAAAAACCGTTTGGATTCCGGCTATTCTCTGTGTATTCTGCCTCACAGCCTGTACGACATTGCCGTCTAAGGCATTGTATACGGAACCGGCAGTTGCAGGGGTTACGGTTAATACAACAAATAATCAGTTTGACGTTGTCTACACTATTGACTGTTGTGTAATGCCTCAATCTAAAGACGATTTTATCAGTTTCAAAGTCGATACGATGCTATATACCTACCGGCTCGATTTTTCCGTAAATCATGGAATGAAGGCTATACTTGATCGGTTTTTTACCATAAGCGATATGGCTGATTCCAAGAACAGAAAGAATGGAACACAATATCTCGGTGAAGCGACGCTCTATGCTTATGCAGTATCTGCAGACACGGTAGGCAGGCTCATCGTTAGGGGAAAAAATCCCAACTATGTGCGGTTCGGCTTTTTACTGAAAGACGGAAAAAAATATCTATTGCTTGAAGGTTTCCATGTAGAGACCCTTGATGGGAAATTGGCAGTAGATGACTATATCGACAGTATTCCATTTCATTACGGCGACATAAAAAAGGCATATAACTTTTTTAACGATACGGATCAGCTTGAAGAAAAACGGCAAAAGCAGCTGCAAATAGCCATCGCTGCAAAAAAGGCTGAAAAAGACAGGCCGGCGGCAGGTGACACACAAGCGCCCGGTATAATTTCAAGTTCTGAAGAATCTTCTGCTGAAAATCAATAAATACAAGCCGTTTTTCTTCGCGTGTTATATAAGCTCTATAGCAGGGATGGGGAAGCATCATCCTTGCAGGGGAGATTATATGAAACGCATAGCGCCTTTGTATCACGTGAAGAATGTATTACGTAAATGTTACAGCGGACTTTTGTGCCCTCAGCCGTGCCTTCTCTGCGGAAAGATAAGCGAGGCAGGGCTGCCGCTGTGCAGCCATTGTATTCGAACGGAATTTGAGCCGTATATCGGTTCCGATGATTTGGAGCATTTGCGCCGAGCCGAGCCTCGCTGCAAGCACTGCGGAAAAATCCTCATTTCCGAGCACGAGTATTGTACCCGCTGCAGGCTGACTGACGACGAAACCGCAGAAAAACCGCGGCCTGCTTGCGATCGTATTTTTACTCTTTTCCCCTATATCGGGCTTGGACAAAAATTGCTGCCTGTGTGGAAGAACAATAATATCCGTACTTTTTCCACCGTATTTGCACCGCTTATTCACAGTCTTTGCACACAACATCCGGGGCTTGCAAGTCTACCGCTTGTACCGGTGCCGCCGCGCCCGAAAAAGCTGCGGGAAAAAGGCTGGGATCAAATTGAAGATCTTGCGAAGGATTTAGCGGTTTATCCGGAATTGACAATATACCGGTGTTTACGGCGTCAGGACGGCATTCCTCAAAAGAAACTGTCCAAGGCCGACCGTGCAGTGAATTTACGTGGGAAAATTACATTTTCGGCGAAGACCATTCCCGGCAAACTCATACTGCTCGATGATGTAATGACGACCGGTGCAACGCTTGAAGCTTGTGCCCGTGCATTAAAAGCTGCAGGATGCAAGGAAGTCTTCGGGCTCTGTTTATTTTTCGACTAAATTGCAACACGGTCAAAAATGAATCTTGCATTTAGCCTTAAATTGGTGTATAGTTCTGCAGTTTGTGATTATCAGCCTGATGCGGAATGGAGCCTGTTTCGGCGGCACAGAAAGCAGCGGCGGTTATTTTATATTGGTCGGCATACTGCCTGTTGAAAAGACAAGGCTGTTGTGTTAACGGGTGAGGTGTGCTCTCATTGTCTTTCAGAGGTTGTAATAATGATACTGAAGAAATGTATTGCTTGTGGTATGCGCTGTATGTCGATTTGTATCGCCGTTGTTATCTTTCTCCTTTCTGCGCAGTCAAAGCTGCCTATTCCGGAGACCGTTTCTTTTCCCGGATTGGATAAGTTCTTACATGCATGTGCTTTCGGGAGCTTCGCTTTTACGCTTTCTTATTGGTTTTCTACCGATAAGTGGCTTGGAAAACCGCTCAAATACTGTACGATTGTCTGTTGTATTGTTGCTTGCTATGGTATTTCCGACGAAATACACCAAATCTTTGTTCCCGGGCGTGATGCTTCTCTATATGACTGGTTTGCCGACTGTACCGGTGCGGTTTTAGCGGTATTTGTACGTCTAGGGATGGTAAAATTCTGCGTGAAAACTTGATTTTTAGGAAAAAAAAGAGCGTGAATGAATACCGCAATTATAGAAAAGCTTACCGCCTTTTTTGACGCTAAGCCTGAAATTATCCTTGCGATGTTGTACGGTTCGTATTCACGCGGGACTCAAACCGAAGCAAGCGATGTTGATATCGCCGTTGCGATGTCCGAGATTTTAACTCTTGATGACCGGTTGTCCTTACAATTGGAGCTGTCTCTCCTTTTAAAGAAGGAAATTGATCTGGTTGATATACGGAAGATAACGGGATTACTCCATTATAAGGTATTCACGGAGGGGGTGCGCGTAAAAACGACGCAGCCGGAAGGAAGCGCTTTGCTGCACAGACATACCATGACCGCTCTCTATTGGTACGAAGATTATTATCCTATCTATAAGCGCGGGCAGCGGCATATTCTTGAATATGCTTTTAAGAGATGAGACTTCTTTCACCATTTAAAATACTGCGCGCCGGTGGTAAATACTGAACAATGAGTATTGATAAACAAGTAATCGAAGAAAAACTTATATCGCTTAACCGGTGTTTGGAACGCATAAAGTTGCATACTCCTACAACCGTTGAGGTGTTACAAACCGACTTTGATGCTCAGGATATTATCAGCTTGAATATTCAGAGAGCGGTGCAGATTTCCGTTGATATTGCCGCCCATATTTTAGCTGAACAGCTGCATGAACAAACGTCGACGATGGCTGAAACGTTTTTAACACTTTCTAAACACGGGCTGCTTGATGACCGGCTCGCTTCCCGTTTGGCAAAAGCGGTCGGTTTTAGGAATATCGCCGTGCATGAGTATGATAGTCTTGATATGAATATCTTGTATGCAATTATTACACACGAGATAGACTGTTTTTACGAATTTGCGGATACCGTTTTAAGAATTGTTAATGGTTAATGCTGAGTGATTGTATGCCGTTATGAATAGCATATATACGCCAATGGCATTAGTATATTCTGTTTATTGTTGATATATCCTTTTTGGGATGTTACAAGCGGTACGTTACAATGTGAGCGATGATAAATCGCTGCAGCTTCATATTTGGAAGACACTGTGTCCGGTTTAGGCATTTTTAAATTATTTCGAAAAAAACATAAAGAATTATGTTCTATTTGATCCATGCAGAGAGTTTAATGGCTGTCGTTTCTCACATATTGCGCCATAGTAAAGGGTATGAAAGCTGACAACTGCCGTTTTGTCAAAAATATATATCCTTGTGCATTTTTGATTGCGAGTTTTTTACAAAGCAAGAACTCATTTCCACCCTGTGATAAAAAAATTTTATATGGATGTACGATGCGTCTAGCCGAAGAAAGTAAAAATGCTATCATCGCTTCCGTTTGTCAATATTTTTCTCAAGCGGAAAAAATTATTCTTTTCGGTTCCCGCGTTGACGATAGTAAGCGGGGAGGGGATATCGATATACTGGTACAAACGCCTGCTGCTTCCGCTATAGCTTTTGAGGCAAAGTTACGGACGGTTGCCGCTTTGCAACTCAAGCTCGGAGAACAGCGGATTGACCTGCTTACTACGACCGGCACTGCGGATAACCGTTTAATTGTACAAAATGCGTATCGGCAGGGTGTTGTCTTATGGACGAAGTAATAAAACTGAAATGTGCTTCTGCGCTGGAAGAATGCGGGAAGCATATACAACGGATTAATACGGCACTTAAACTGTTAGATCCAGTGTTTCCGCTGACAGAAGATCGATTGAATGCCTTATCAGATGAGCAAACTGCTGTTTTGGATCAGTTCTTATATCGGTTTGCAAAGTTACAAGATTGTATCGGCTTGCGGTTAATTCCTAGCGTATATGTGCTATTGGAAAATGATACAGTGGTGCGCTCGTTTATTGATATTCTGAATCGGCTTGAAAAACTCGATGTTTTGACGTCGGCAAATGATTGGCAATATTTCCGTTCTTTGAGAAATAATGTTGCGCATGAATATCCTGAGCGGGCAGAGGATATTGTCAACGCAATCAATGCTCTGTATGCGTCATGGAGTAGATTTATAGCGTTATACATGAAACTTGCAGCAACGGCAGAGAAATTGATTGGCAGGGAAGATGCAGGGGTGTATTTTTTATGAGGAATATAATTATGGAAAAAAATGTATATTTAGGAATTACCGGAGATATTATTCATCCCGGTATTATCAATATTATTGCAGAAGGTGCAAAATACGGGCGTCTTATTATTGGGGTGTTGACGGATAGCGCTATCGTCTCGCATAAAAGGCTGCCGTATTTGACGTATGAACAGCGTAAGCAGGTTATAGAAAATATTAAAGGCGTAAGCGAAGTTGTTCCGCAGGAAGATTGGTCTTATGTTCCGAATTTAAAAAAAATAAAACCGGATTTTATTATTCATGGTGATGACTGGAAAGTCGGCCCATTGAGCAAGATTAGAGATGAAGTTATTCAAGTAATGAAAGAGTGGGGCGGGCAAGTAATAGAAGTACCTTATACTAAAGGAATTAACTCAACGGCGCTTGCCGCTAATATGCATGGCATCGGTACAACCCCTGAAATTAGAATGAAGACGTTACGGAGACTTATTGAATCAAAGCCGGTCGTGCGGATTATGGAAGCTCATTCGGGGTTGTCGGGGCTTATTATCGAAAATCTTGAAGTTGAAAAAGAAGACGGCATTCATCGGTATGATGGAATGTGGTCTTCGAGCCTTACAGATTCAACCAGCAAAGGAAAACCCGACATCGAAGCGGTTGATCTTACAACTCGTCTGCAAAGTTTAACGGATATTCTTGAATGTACGACAAAGCCGATTATTTATGACGGTGATACCGGTGGCAAACCTGAGCATTTTGTATTTACCGTCCGGACGCTGGAGCGGAACGGTATTTCGGCTATTATTATAGAAGATAAAGTTGGGTTGAAAAAAAACAGTTTGTTTGGTACGGAAGCTAAGCAGGAGTTGGCGCCGATTGAAGATTTTTGCCATAAGATTTCGGAAGGGAAGAAAGCACAGGTTACACAAGATTTTATGATTATTGCCCGTCTTGAATCTCTGATAGCAGGACATTCTGTTGATGAGGCTTTAGAACGTGCTTTTGCTTATGTAAAAGCAGGCGCCGACGGCGTTATGATTCACAGTAAAGAAAAAGACGGTGAAGATATCAAGGAGTTTTGTGAACGTTTTAGAAAAATGTATAAAACAGTTCCTATCGTGTTAGTCCCTACCACCTATAATCAATTTACCGAATCCGAATTGGCCGGTTGGGGGGCAAATATTATTATCTATGCTAATCATATGCTGAGGGCGTCATATCCTGCAATGTATAA
Source organism: uncultured Treponema sp. (assembly GCF_938029485.1). Lineage (GTDB taxonomy): Bacteria > Spirochaetota > Spirochaetia > Treponematales > Treponemataceae > Treponema. Next base: position 6,127 of record NZ_CALHGC010000382.1, read on the forward strand.
GGTTGCAAAAACTATTTTGGAAGCCGAGCGTTCTTTAGAAGTGAATGATATGTGTCTTTCAATAAAAAATATTTTGGAATTAATTCCGGGGACTAAATAAATGATACGCCCTCAATTTTTCTATGACTTATTACAGGAAAACGGTACCGATTTTTTTACGGGGGTTCCCGATTCCTTGTTAAAAAATTTTTGCGCTTATTTAACTGATACGGTGGATGCCGATCATCATATTATTGCCGCAAATGAAGGCTGTGCCGTAGGCTTAGCTTCGGGGCATTATTTTGCAACAAATACTATCCCGCTTGTATATATGCAAAATTCCGGACTGGGTAATACGGTTAATCCGCTGCTTTCTCTTGCAGATCAGGATGTGTACTCCGTGCCGTTGCTGCTTATGATAGGCTGGCGGGGTGAACCCGGTGTTCATGATGAACCTCAGCATATCAAACAGGGTAAAGTAACCTGCGCATTGCTTGATGCAATGGAAATTCCTTATGCGGTGCTGGAATCCGATGAAGAAAAAGCTGCGGTTCAAATTGCAAATGCATATAAAACGATAAAAGAACGCAGCGCTCCATTTGCACTTGTAATACGGAAAGGCTGTTTTGACTCGTATACGCTGAAATCGAATGAGTGTGTTCCTGCCGAAATGACGAGAGAGCAGGCTATAGAGCAGATAATAGGGTGTATGCCGCCAAATACGGTTTTTGTTTCTACCACCGGAATGGCATCCCGTGAATTGTATGAATTACGCGAGAAGAATCAGCAAAAGCATGATACGGACTTTTTAACGGTCGGTTCAATGGGACATGCTTCTCAAATAGCGCTTGGTATCGCTTTATGCAAGCGGGATAAGACGGTTGTCTGTATTGACGGCGATGGGGCTGCAATTATGCACTTAGGCGCATTAAGTACGATTGGTACTCAAAAACCTCAGAATATGATCCATATTGTTTTGAATAATGGTGCCCATGACTCAGTCGGCGGACAGCCTACTGTAGGGCGAAAAATAAACTTATGTGCTGCTGCTTTGGCATGTGGATATGATCAAGCTCTATCCGTTGCAGCGCCGGAAGCGTTGCTGTCAAATTTAAAGATCGCGTTTGCAAGCCCCGGTACGGTATTTATTGAGGTGATGGTATCTAAAGGTGCGCG
>NZ_CALHGC010000383.1 GCF_938029485.1 uncultured Treponema sp.
GAGTATGCGGGTTTTGTACCGATTACGTTGACCAAACCCTACCCTGAGCTGCATCCTGAAATTCCGCTATTGGTAATCGGCTCTTCTTATTTTGATGCGGATATGCTGACGGCCGTCGATACCTTCATTAATAGGCACGGTTCCGCCGTCTTTTTTGTGTCCGCAAACACCGTGGACATCGGCGGCAGCTGGGAGGCAACACCCAAAAAAGATGACGGACTGCTTGAACTGCTCGCCCGCTCCGGCTTTGCGGTGCAGACTAATCTTGTGATGGATCCCGTGAACTTCCGCATGACATTACCGGCCGACGACGGCAGTCGGTACGAGCATATCAACTACCCGTTTTGGGTTCAGGTGTTCCGACAGGAGGCGGAAGCGATTCCTCCGCTGCTATCTGCGGCAAAGCCCGTGCAGTTTTTCTGGCCGTCGGAGGTAGTTTGTACTGCCGCGCGGGGAAAGACGCCGCTTCCGCTGCTTGTTTCAAGCAACAGGTCGGCGCTGCAACTGCCGCCGTATAACACCGACCCGCACGGAACTCAACTTGCCGCAGCCGCGAACGGCGAACACGCAGCCTATCCGCTTGCAGCTTTCAGCGAGCGGGGCGTCAATGAGGTGAGCGGTATCAGCGGTGCAGATAATGCGCGGCTCTTGGTGGTTGCGGATGAGTATTGCGTGAGTTCCGCCGTAGAATACACAAATTCCGATGGGAATTTAGACTTTATGGTGAATACCGTGTACTGGATTGCGCGGCAGGATGCGCTTTTGCAGCTGAAAAACAAACAGCCGGCGGTTTTGCCCTTCCGCTATTTTGAAAGCGATGCGGCGTTTAACCGTATTATCGCCGCCGCCCGTATTTTTAACCTTGTGCTGGCACCCCTGCTGATTATCGGTGCAGGTGCCGCGCTGTATATCCTCCGGCGGAGGAACCACGCATGAAAAAAGAGACAAAGGTTCTGTTTATCATCCTCTGCGTGCTGCTCTGCTGCTATGCGCTGAGCTTTTTACACCGGCCTTCCCGGGCGGGCGTTTTTTCGAGCAGCTTGATGCATGAACAAGATATCCGCGAGGTTGCGGAAATCAGGTTTTCTATTCCGACAAGGGCTGAACCGGTAGAGATGGGCGAAATGACGCTGATTAAAGACGGCGCCCGCTTTTATCTCCGCACCGGAAACGGCAGCTATCCGGTCAGGCAGGAAATTATCGGCCGCTTTTTTTCGCTGCTCGGCACCGGACGCTCCTTTCTCCCCATATCGGCACGCCCGCAGGATTATCCCGATTACCAAATCGATGACGGACACGCTTCGCGTATTGTCTTTGTGCGGAAGGATAAAACCATTCTTTCGGAACTCTTTTTCGGAATGACCGATGCAGCCGGTGCCGGGCGGTATGTGCGGACGGGAACAAGCGTCAAGGTGTTTTTAATCGATAATGCGTTTGAACCTTTTTTAACGGTCGCCGCTCCGTTCTGGCTCGATTTGCAGATATATGCGGCGCTTTTCCGCGGCACGGGCATCCAAGGCTTGGAGTACGGAAATCACAGCGTAATCAGAACGGAAGCGAACGGCGCTGCGTTCCGTGCATTGGAAAGCTTTTTAGAAAAATTCTCCTGTATCGACATATACAGCGCGCCGCCATTGCAAAGTCCTCAAACCGCACGGGTGCGTTTAGCGCTCGGCAACGGTACGGAGCTACGTTTTTTGTTTACTCCTCTGCAAAGCGGCGACTATGTATTCTTCGACAGCCGCAGCTCAAATGCCTACCTCATCAGCGGATATATCTGCGAACAGCTGCTTCGGCATATCGATGCGGTATGTAACTCATAATGGGTAATGGGCGTGCTTGTCCGAGAAGTTTTGTTTTGCCCGGCCGGATATTATAGCTTCCTTATATAGGCTATCACTTTGCAGTTATTGCATCCAAACGGAATTTAAACCGTATATCAAATAACAGCTTATCTGTTCAAGAACTCGATAATTCGATGGGCTACCGTTTCTCGTTCAACATCATCTGTAACGATATGGCTGCTTTCTTCCAAAATAACATATTCGTTCGGTGCCTTTAGCGATCGGTCGATCAGCTCCTTTTCCTTAAACGGTACCGATTGATCCGATTTTGATAAAACCGTTATTACTTTTGACCGGATGTTTGGAAGCTGCTTGATAGCCATCTTTTGCAGTTTGTACAAGTCCGCGGCCTTACCGACGTAGTTATAGTTGCAATAGTCCTTGACGCAGTCATAATATTCAGGTTCTTTATAAAATGGTTTCCCTTCCGCCGGGATGGTCTGTACAAAGTATTTTAAGTACGGCGTCAGTTTGATTCGTGAATCGGCCGCTATAAATGCGGGCGCACAGAGGAATATTTTTTCAGGCTGGAATTTTGCCGCAAGGAGCGCAGTCAACACACCGCCCATCGAAAGCCCTCCGACATATACCGTCCGATACGCTTCGGATAAATCGAGATATTCGTCGTATACACGCCGCAACCAATCCTTCCACGAACTTGCGATAAAGTCATCTTTGTTTGTCCCATGCCCCGGCAGGCGCGGAATTGAAACGGTATAGCCTGCTTTATTCAGCTGTGTACCGAGCCACAGCATTTCCCGTGGAGAACCCGTGTACCCATGTATCAATAAAATAGCTTTATCCCCGCCTTCAAAAAAATGAGGTTTGGTGAATCGATTTATTTTTGCCGGATTATTGTCGTAGAACATTTGAAGCTCCTCTCGTTTTATATATGGGTAAACAATACTCCGTTCCAACTCTTTTGTAAATATACGGCATAACCGCCTCGCCCAATTTCCGTATTTATAATACCATAATGCCCCGTCTCTCTAAGAAATCAAGGGCGTTTTGTCAAAAACGCAATCTTGACATATTCAAAGAAAATTCGATATACTTATGATCTATAACTTTATTTTATGTACATTAAGAAGACTGTACTGGAGGAGAATAGTTGGCGGAGAATAAAGGTTTGCGGATTAATGAACAAATCCGTGTCCGCGAGGTTCGTTTAATTGATGATGCAGGGGAGCAGAAGGGCATTGTTTCCACCCTTGAAGCTCTTAGGATGGCTCAAGACGTTAATCTTGACCTCGTTGAAGTGGCTCCGCAAGCGGATCCTCCCGTTTGCAAGATTTTAGATTATGGAAAGTATCGTTTTGAATTGGAAAAAAAGCTCCGTGATTCCAAGAAAAAGCAGAAGCTGCAAGTTCTCAAAGAAATCCGTATGCAGCCTAAGATAAATGACCATGATCTATCCTTTAAAGCACGGCATATACAGGATTTTCTTGATGACGGCGATAAAGTAAAAGTAACAATCCGCTTTCGGGGGCGGGAGTTAGCCCATACCGAGCTGGGGCTGGACGTATTAAATAACGTACTGGCAAAACTCGGCGGAGATTTAACGGTAGAAAAACCTCCGGCAATGGAAGGACGCACCATGTCGATGACGTTAGCGCCCAAATCAAAGAAATAATTTACGAGGTGTACTATGCCTAAGATGAAGAGTAAGAGCGCCGCAGCAAAGCGCTTTAAGCTTACCGGCAGCGGTAAAGTGAAGTATAAGCAAATGAATTTGCGCCATATTTTGACAAAGAAATCCCCGCAACGCAAACGCGATTTGCGCAAAGCCGGGATTTTGGCCGAAGCCGACAGCAAAAAGATAAGAAAACAGCTGCTTCCTTACGGCACCAATTAAGTTTTGATTATTTAGGAGAATACAATGCCGAGATCATTATGTTCAAATAAACGCGTTCATAGACGCAAGAAGATTCTAAAGTTAGCAAAAGGATTTCGCGGACGCAGAGGTACGAATTATAAGGCTGCAAAAGATGCCGTTGTAAAGGCGCTTACCCATAGCTTTGAAGCGCGCCGCGACCGTAAAGGCGATATGCGCCGCTTGTGGATCAGCAGAATAAATGCTGCTGTCCGCGCGGAAGGAATGAGCTATTCCCGCTTTATCAACGGAATGGCCAAAGCGGGGATCGCTTTAAACCGCAAAGCTTTATCCAATATGGCTATCGAAGATCCTGCCGCTTTTAAAAGCGTTGTCGAGCAATCAAAAAAAGCATTAGGAGCCTAACGTATGGTGAATCTCGATCAAATTAAACAGCTTGAAGCAAGAGTCTCTAAGGCCATTGAGCTGATGCAGAGTCTCAAAGATGAGAACGATTTATTAAAACTTGAACTGCACGATCGTCAAAAGCGAATCGAAGAGTTAGAGAATATAGTGCTTGTCTTTAAAAACGATCAAGCAAAGATCGAGGAAGGTATCGTCAATGCGCTCAATCACTTGAGCGCATTTGAAGACACAGTGTACCAAGCGGCAAATTCGACAGCTGCTTCTGCCGTACATGAAGCGGCTCCGGAAGCAAGAGAATCTTCGGTAAGTGCCGCTGCGGAAACACAGCCGGAAACATCGGCGCCTGTTGTAACGGAACAGCCGGAAACCATAGCGGGTGAGACAGCGGAGACCCAATCTGCTGCTGCGCTTGAACCGGCCGTACAACCGGTTCCACAAGAATCTCTGAGCCAATCCAATCAGTTGGATATCTTTTAACGATGGCCGAACGCAAAGGGCGGCTGCAAATCGATCTGTTGGGCACGTCATTTGCGCTTGCGGCAGACCAACCCGCTGAATATTTGCAAGCCATCTATAATCATTATAAAAAGGTCGTATCGGAGGTTCAGCAAACCTCCGGCGTAAATGACCCGTTGCGTGTTGCGATTATCGCCGGTATTCTGCTTTCGGATGAATTGAGTAAAGAACGGCTTAATCCTCAAGGCACACTTCCGCAAGACGAAACAGAGGTTTTAATTGAGCAGTCGGCACGGAAAATGATCGAAGATATCGATTCGATTATTTACTCGCTCACTCCGTCAACCGATGAACGCGCATGACTATCTTTGTTGATGCGGATTCCTGTCCGGTGCGTATCCGCGAAATTATTTGCAAAACGGCAAAACGGCTGAAAGTTCAAGCGGTTTTTGCCGCTAACCGTCCTATTCCTATTCCAAAAAATTCTTATTGTATTTCTGTTATAACTGAAGCCGGAGATCAAGCTGCGGATATGTATATTATTGCTCATGCCGTGCAGGGCGATCTGGTTGTTACCCGCGATATTCCGCTCGCGAAACAGCTTGTTGATGTGCATATTCGGGTTATTAACGACCGCGGTATTGTATATACCCCTGAAAATATCGGAGAGCGCTTATCTATCCGGAATTTTATGTATGAACTATCGGCAAACGGGCTCGCTCCCGAACGGACAAAAACATTTGGGAAAAAAGAAATTATGGAATTTGCCCATGCGTTCGATCAGGAGACTCAGAGGATTCTGAAAAGCGTTTCTTAATTTCCTTCAGTCTCGGCACGACTTCTAAAAAGGCATCGGTAATTTCGGGATCGAATTTTATGCCGCGCTGGTTCTTTATCTCTTCCAAAACCTTATTTTCAGTCCATTCCTCTTTATAAACCCGTTTGCAGGAAAGCGCATCGTAGACATCGGCAATCGCGGTAATGCGTGCTCCAAGCGGAATTTCCTCACCGATAAGTCCCTGTGCAGCGGTATGCGTGCTATTATATTTTACTATTGCGCCTGTCTCCTCCGAGATATGACCGGGATAACCGGTTCCATCCCAGTTTTCATGGTGTCGCAGCGCAATATCCCGCGACATGGTATCAACAGCCGAATTACCCGATAAAAACAGCTTTGAGCCTCGCCATGTATGACTTTGCATAATCTGATACTCTTCGGGCGTGAGTTTGCCGGGCTTTTTAAGTATTGAATCCGAAATGCCGATTTTCCCGACATCATGCAGCATCGCAGCAATCTTTAGCGCATCACGAAATTCTTCCCGTTCATGCCGGTGGATATTATGATTAAATGCCCAGCGGTCATAAATTTCTACTGCGTAGTTAGCAACCCGATGTACATGCAAGCCCGTTTCCCGCGGGTCGTGCAGCTCAGCCATCTGTACCATGCGTAGAATCATTTCGCGAGTTAGCGAGGCATGCATCAGCGTTGCCGCAGCATTTGCAGCAAAGTGAGAGAGAAACATTTCGTCATCGGATGTAAATGCACGTATCCTGCCATGTACATCAAGCGCATTAATCATCTGAAGAACACCCAATACATCGCCGGAGACGGCAACCAACGGCATAGTTAATGCGGATACCG